>NZ_JAHRFC010000146.1:0-7412 GCF_020883015.1 Microcoleus sp. CAWBG640 | reverse complement strand
GAGGTGAAGTTTGTGCCCATTGCCGCAAGGTTTCTTCAATTCCTTGTCCCACCTCCATTTCTTGTTTTGGTGGTGGCTGGAGCTCCGGTGGCAAATAGACTCGCGCCTCACTTCGCCAAGAACTTAAAATGACCGCTTGGGCTTGTTGTGGATTGTCATTAAAGGGCGAACCTAACTCCACGGAAACCACGATCGCAGTGTACTGTCGGCTGTCAGTGAGTTGCTTGGCCAAAGCCAGCATTGCCGTGGTTTTACCAATTTGTCGGGGTGCGTGGATGACAAAATAGCTTTGCTGAGCAATCAGTCGCTCTAAATTCGGGAGGCGTCGGGTTGCCGGCAACATATAGTGAATGTTATCGCGGCAAGGGCCAGCGGTATTGAACCAACGTGGCATAGGTCAACTGGGGCTAATTGGGCTGCTCTCAGTTTACTTTACTGTTGTTGGAATGGGGTTTGTTGTTAAGTGGGGTTTGTACCGACTCATCGGGTGGAAATGAGAATCTTAGGCGGAATTATTAATTATCGATCGAGCTTCCGAATCATCTCCAAAGTCAGGCAGCGTTTACAAGATAACGGTGAAGTTGAGCGCAGCAAACAAACTTTGAATCTTAGCAGATTACCTCTCGGCTGTCGGCTCCAACGCATTGTTAGGCTTCTGTCTTTGCGCGATTTGCATGAGCAGCCGAAGTGCTTCATTAACCGCGTCACTTGTTGGAAATGCTTGAGCAACATCAGGATCGAGCAACACTACATTCGTTCCTGCCCTGTAGCGATCGACATATTTTCCTCTAACGCCACCCTTCATCTTACTAAAATTATACTCAGGACGTAACTCGTCCTCTAGCTCTTGATTATTCTCCATCTTCATAAAATCTCCGCTCATTTCGGGTTGCCTCTCGCGCACTGATAATCCGAACGCGATCTTCTCGATCTGTGTGAGGGACTATTAGGATGCGACTAGCACTGGATAATCCAATGGTAACGTAACGCTCCTCACCATAGGAATGATCTGGGTCAGGGAATGTCACAGATAAGGGATCGTTGAAAACGGTAGATGCCTCATTGAATGAAACACCATGCTTTTTCAAGTTTAAGTTTGCTTTGTCTTGATTCCATTCAAATTGCATCTAAACAACACTTGCTACTCTGCTTCAAGACTTAAGTTTAATATCAAACTTAATGGCGGATAAAATCTAATTAGCATTAAAAAATTACGTTAATGAAATGTAACGAACCCTACAAGATTAGCGATCGCACTTCAAGTAGGATCGTGAAGTATTGAGGTTGCTTCATCTAAGAACTTGTCCAAAACGTCCAAGATTCTAAAAATGGTGAACAGATTGGAGCTACTAGCTTGTTGGATGGGTGCGCGATCGCAGCGTATCTATTTATTCTACCAATTTTCTGATTGATCGAATATTAGATCTACTCATCTTCCCCAGAGTCCTGCTCTATTAGATATGGTGGATTATCTCTTAAAGGCTGCAAACATTCATCTACCAAATCAAGAGAATGATTTGTATGCACATGGAAGTGGATAAATCGCTCATGAATTTCAGCAAGTTGTATTGCAGCAGACAAGGATTCTAAATTTTCTGCAACAGGTATTCCTAAGCCATCAGACTCAATTCGATTAAGGCTAAAAGTAAGTCGATCTTCAAAAATCTCATAAGAACTGCCTAAAACATCAATAGCACAACCTTCTCCGTCCCCAATCGGGTGTACTTTATAGGGAGTGCCACAAACAATAATTTCATTTGGATGGTTTTCAGCAAATTGTCTCTCAAATTGTGCTGGATCTTCGGCAAATTTCGTCAGGAACAGTTTATCTTCTTCGTCAATCATCCTTTTTTGATAATATTCATATTGACTAATCGATTTTTCGGCAACGTCAATAAATCGGTCATAGGTCAACAATTTCACATTATTATGATGCCGAGCAAATTTTGATTTTGCATGGATAAGCTCTTCATCCAATTTGCTACTTCTACCCATAACAATAAAATATTCACAGCACAAATAGGTTTTCGGATCGCGTAGTTCCATCTTGGGGCACCGAGGTTCTCGTGCTAGGTGACGCTCTGGATACAATGTATCTCGTTTTTTAGATTCGTCAGCTAACTGAAAACGTAGAGCTGCTCCCTGCTCCTTCTCGAAATCTTGCCAATCATTAATTTGTTTGATAGCACCACGCAATCTCTTAGATGGACTTCCATCTTTATTAAAGGGATTTTCATCAACTGGCTCTAATTCGATGAAAGCTATATTCCAACCTCCAGAAAATGACTGCATTACAACAAAATCAGCATAATACTTTCCACCTAATGAGAACTCAGGAATGACATACTCAGAATGCCCACCACAACTCATAAAAGTTGCCCAAACTAGCCAAGGCTCGTCTTTTAAGAATTTCTGTAGTCCACGTTCACCTTTTGCTTGATCTAGGGCTTCAACAAGTCGATTTTTTAACATCATTTAAATCTTGAAAGGATTTTCTCAGAGAATAGATAATCTTAAGATATTGTCCTACAGATAACTCACCATTCTAACTTAGAATTATATCGCAGTTGCGGTACAATACTATACTAGATGCGGTACAATACTGAGCATAGCTGAATAATACCGCAGATTGGGATGGTTAAGTTCTGGCTGCCGATTTGTTTTAGTTCGTGAACGATTGCGGTATTGTTTTGATATAATTCGATGAGAATATTGGTGTCACACAAAATCATTGGTTTTCTTTACCCCATGGGTCTTTGCGAATGTCGTCTAGGGTGATATTTTTTCCTTCCCAGATTCCGGCTAGCTCAAAAAATGATTGTTCTCGATCGGAGTCATCGTTTTTTTGTTCTATCGTTTGAGTTTGGCTGGCTTGAAATTCTAGAAATTCGATAAATTCAATAACTTTATTGCGTTGTTCTGGGGAAAAATGTTGGATTTTTTCGATCGCCATTTCTAGGCTTAACAATGGTTTCTCCTTGGTTGGTTTTGGCACTTACTATTCTAACGATTTACACAAACATTTTTCATAGCAAGCCTATTGTTCCGCATCCGTTCTCATGCGATCGAGGTCGCCGTCCCAGGCGAGTTTACCCCTTAGCGCCCGGAGGTTCTGTTGGTTTTTCATTTGGATCAACAGGTTCAGAGCCAGTTCGACAACTTCTTGTTGTGCTGTGAGTCCAGTCGCCTGGAGCGCATTAGTGATGAGGGAGTTATCGATTTCGATCGTAGTTTTCATAGGTATTTTTGGGGTGAGTTTTATCGATCGCACTTTCATCCAATTACAAGCGATCGCCCACCGGCAGCGATCGACATCTTTTTTTTTTAATTAAATCCTTTTGTTACTGCCGATCGATCGCATATTCTCACATATAACGAAGTTCAAGTGCATTGCAAAAGCTACTCAAGCGATTCAGCAAAGCATTGTAGTAGGGATAAGCATCATCTCGTTCATCTTGAAGGCGGGCATAAAGAGTCAATTCTGGCTCTGCGGCCAGACGATCTTTAGGAACATCTAAGCCCGCTTCGGCTAGGCGAGTTGCCGCGATCGCGACTAACAATGACCCAATTGTATTAGTTTTACCATGATGAAGATCGTTCAGTCCAGGTAGAATTAGCTCTGCTCCCGGCAACTCATTTAAGTTCATAACTGTCCATCCTCTATGTTACTTTCAAAACGTTTGATGAAGTTCTCAACTCTGCTTCTGAGCGCATCAGGATTAAGAGAGGGAAATCGGATTAATTCGGGTGCAATACTCTCAAAACTATTACGCAGTTCTTCTAAGGAAAATAATTTCTGTTCGTACATGGCTTGAACATCTTTAATGTCCCGATCGAATCCCCTGGATATTTTGGAGAGTGCTTGGGCTATAAAGTCATAGTGATAAAACGAGATTTGACCGTATTTGCCAATGAAGATACTCCTGTCGCGCCACCCCGGAATTGTGGGTAAGAAATCCTGTGGGGAAGCCAGTTCGATATTAATATTCAATTCTTGTTTGATTTTGGCGATCGCACTAAAAATGCCTGGGGGTTCAGGATCTAGACGAATATCGATATCAATGGTCGAACTCCGCCATCCAATCAGTAGGGCACTAGCACCACCAGTAAAATAGATGCAGCCTGAGCCCTGAGCCTCTCTGCCCAAGACTTGCATCAGTCGTTCTATCTTCTGAGAATCAACATTCGGACGCATATGCTGCACAAATATTTAAACGGTAACAGATTTCTTAGAACTCTACATCAATATTATTACATCGCCCTCTTAATAATAAATTCAAGATTGCTGCTCGAAAACAATTTCTTCATAAAATTGCTCGATCGCCAAACTCAACCCAATACTTTTAAGCTCGACGCGATCGCCCGATCGATAGCTCAGAATCAACCAATCCCCCGCATCATTTTTATGATAAATATCGATCGCCATCTCATCAGAACTCACCAAAACATAATCAATTAAATTCGGATTGCGGCGATATTTTTCAAACTTCTTGCCTCGGTCGTAAGCCTCGGTACTATCCGATAAAACCTCAACAATCAAACAGGGATAGGTAATATATTGAGGGCTAGAATTATCTCGCCGATCGCAAGTGACACTCAGATCGGGATAGGTATAGTTGCGAGTATTGAGGATATTTACGCGGCAGTCAGAATTGTATGTTTTACAACCACTACCCCGCAGATGGGGCTTGATCGTCGTTAAAATGTTTCCCGCTATATCACTGTGATTTCTAGTCCCCCCACTCATCGCATACACGCGACCATCGATTAGCTCGTGCTTTTCTAATTGTTGCTCCTCCCAAGCAAAATACTCTTCAGGCGTAAAGTACCGCTCCTGCTTTCTAGCTGCAATCATAACAATCTCCTAATTTAATCGCTTTATCAATTTTAAGCTGTTGTTTCTGGGGTGAGGTCGAGGTTGCGATAAATTTGTTCGATCGCAAAACTGAGATTGATGCTTTTTAGTTCAATGGTGTCACCTGCTTTGTAGTTAATGATGATCCATTCACCAGCATCATTTTTGTGATACAAATCCATTTCAATACTGGTAGAACTAACCAATAGGTAATCTTGTAAGACAGGGTTGTTGCGGTACATTCTAAATTTGCCACCGCGATCGTAAGCCTCAGTGCTGGGAGAGAGAACTTCAACGATTAAGCAGGGGTAGGTAATGTATTGAGTTGTGGTTTTATCGCGATCGTCGCAGGTGACACTTGCATCAGGATGGGTGTAGTTTTTGGTTCCGGCGATGTTGACTCTCAGATCAGAGTTTCCGGTTTCGCAACTGCTGTTTTCTAGATGATTGGAGAAGAGAGTTGTGAGTCTGACGGCAATGCGGCTATGGTTTACGCTGCCGCCACTCATGGCGTACACTTGACCGTCGATATACTCATGCTTTTCTAGCTGCTTTTCTTCCCAAGCAAAGTATTCTTCTGGGGTTATTTGAGGAAAGTTTTCTTTTGCAGCGATCATTTTTTTAGGTAATTGGTGGTAGGTAGAAGCTCTTCAAAAGCTTGATGAATAGAAACCCCTTTACCTTGATCAAATTCCCCTAAGCTTTGACGAATACCTGCAATAGTTTCAAGAAATTCTAACCGATTAAGTAGTTTTTCATAACTTTCCGCATCCTGAAGTACAGCAACCGCTTTACCATTAATGGTGATTACGATTGGTGTTTTATCTGTTTCAAACTGATGAAGCAACTCAGGAGCTTCCTGTTGAAATTGATTCAGGGGACGGCTATGGGAGAGGTTAAGCATGGTGTTCACTTTTTTTGAGTGTTGTTAACAATTTAGCAAAATATTATTTTTTATTGCCTAAGTTATAAAGGCACCTCAATCCCCAACTCCTCACAAAACCCCCGAATCACCCGATCGCTACCACCAGCCGCCACTTTATAATCGCGAACATCCCGCAAACCGCCAAAGTTTTACTCTTCCACTCGATAGCCCAATTCCGCCAAACGAGTCCGAGACTGCCGCCATTTGGGTTGCACCTTGACAAAGAGCTCCAAATATACCTTACCCTCAATCAACTTTTGAATCTGTTCGCGGGCCGCACTGCCGATCGACTTGAGCATACTCCCACTCTTACCGATTAAAATACCTTTTTGGGAATCCCGTTCAACGTGAATTGAAGCGAGAATGCGAGTGATTTTTGGTTCTTCTTCCACAACTTCGATCGCGATGGCTACAGAATGCGGCACTTCCTCCCGCGTCAACAGCAAAATCTGTTCCCGAATCAACTCACCCATAATAAAGCGTTCCGGCTGGTCAGTCACCAAATCTGGCGGATAGTAATAGGGCCCAACGTCCAAATGTTCGACTAACAATTTTTGCAGCGACTCAACACCCTCGCCAGTTAGAGCCGAAAACTTGACCACAGGCCACTGAGGATTGACAATTTGCTCGTAAGTGCGATCGATTAACACGGAATCAGGAGGCTGTTCGTCCAACTTATTCAGCCCCAAAATCACCGGCACCTCCGTATTGCTGAGGATTTCCACAATATATCGATCGCCCCCACCAGACTCCACCGAGCCATCCACCACAAATAGCACTAAATCCACCGATTGAATCGCCGTTCGAGCATTTTGCACCAAAACCTTACCCAATTGGTGATGAGGCTTATGAATTCCGGGAGTATCCACAAAAATTATTTGTGCCTCATCCGTAGTCAAAATACCCCGCAGTCGATTGCGAGTCGTCTGAGAAACCGGCGAAGTAATCGCAATTTTCTGCCCCACCAACAGATTCATCAGCGTTGACTTCCCCACATTCGGGCGCCCGACAATCGCCACAAACCCCGATTTGTAACCCGCAGGAGCCGCGGGAACACTCATAACTTCTGATAAGTCTATAATCTTGCTATCTTCCACTAAAATCACCAATATTCAAGCCCCTTCTCTGCCTATTCTCCCCTGAAAATGGTAAAACGACAATTCGATCGAGAAGGAAACAGCAAGAACGCAGATTTTCTTGACATCCACAGCATCTCGTCATCTCGGCATCTCGCCATCTCCCCATCCCAAAGCTTGATATCTGAGACAAAATTTGATAAAGTTCCCACAGGCATCGCTCAAAAATCAATAATTATGCTCAAACCCAGTTCCCCAACCTGTGAAAAATTCAGACCAGTAAAAATTTAACTGAACTGAAACCATTTTACAGTTGGTCTGGGAAGGCAGTTTGAAAATTTTTGGGGATGTGTGGTAATCAATTAAGTGGCTGAAACTAACACAAAAAGCTCATGATTAACAGCTTGTTTTTAATGAGAAACTAAGGTTTGTGGAGTCCACCTAATTAGTGTTCCTATAAAGTTGAGGAGATGAATCTAATGAAATCGAAATTATTTTGGAGTTGCTGCACCGTTTTGGTAGCCAGCTTGCCGATGCCCAGCTTCGCTCAAACCAA
>NZ_JAHRFC010000145.1:0-7455 GCF_020883015.1 Microcoleus sp. CAWBG640 | reverse complement strand
CATTCTGCTTCTGTGATTTGTCTGATGTTGCGATCGACTAACTTAAATTCCCATTCTTGTGGTAGGATAGCTGCTACTGTTACCAAACCCAGCGGTGGTAGTAGGACTTTGCGATCGACTAATTCTAAGATTTTCTCGTAGGACCAAAATGTTTTGGGAAACAGGGGATAAACCAGTAAAACTCGCATCGTATGTTAAACCTCACATTAGTATCAGACTTGCGATCGCCCTGGCGAATTGAGAGTGCGATCGACCCTGAAGATATCATGTTAGTTGTAAAATCGAGATTTTGCACCTCGATCGCAGATAATTTCAGGGCGATCGGTCCCTAAGTATCTCTAAATAACAGACAAATCAGCCAGATTTTTAGCTTTAATTTCCTGTTAACGCCTGTAAATGCTGACATCTTATCTTACATCGAAACCAAATACCCATGTCAGATTTTGGCTATCAACTATCAATTATCAACAGTCAACTGTCAACTGTCAACTGTCAACTGTCAACTGTCAACTGTCAACTGTCAACTGTCAACTGTCAACTGTCAACTGTCAACTGTCAACTTTTAATATCTTTCCCCGGAATCCCGCTAGTCCTTAACATATCGGCAATCGTGCCGCAATAACTCGGCAATCCAATAGTTTCGGGATTGACAAAATTGTGATAAGTAAAATGGCGATAGCTAATACAAAATCTATCCCAAGCAGCTAATTGAATTCGGAACAGCCAAATAAAGAAATTCGCCAGCCCTGGTGACAGAGTAATCCGAAAAAATATCTTTTTATTCAAATAAGCACAAGCTTGTTCTACTGCTTGATTAGCTGTAAGCGGAGAATTTCCTAGCACAAAATGTCGCGGTTCCTCAGAAACTGCCGGATGTTCGACTAAATAATTAACTACTGTGGCAATATCAGCGCCGTGGATGAAGTGAAAACTGGCATCTGCCTTCAACCAACGAATCAAACCAATCCATTTTGCTACTTCTGGAATACCTGAAGAAAGGTGAGAAACAGGTTTATTGGCATCTCCGCCCAAGACTAATGTGGGGTAAAGTGCTGTAATCGGAGGCACATTTTGTAACTCTGACAATTGAGTCATACACTCATATTTCGAGCGAACATAATCCGTACCTAATTCCCCTGCTTCCTTGAGCAAATTATTATCATTACCGAGAATGCTGGCAGTTGAAAAGTAAATTACTTGTTGACAAGTTTGTGGCGAAAGTAACTGAATCAGGCGGAGGGTTTTGTTGACATTAACATCAAAAACTTCTTGAGTCCCCCCCCAAGCAGTTGCAGCCAAAATCGCCACATCTATTGTTTGGAGAAGTTCGGCATATTGCTCGATATCTCGCATATCGCCTTGCAATATGTTGATTCCGGGGCGGGCGTTACAGTCAAATTTTAACTTGTCGGGGTTGCGAACTAATAGATAGAGTTCGTGGTTTGTGTCTTGAATCAAAGTTTCGGTCATGTAGTGACCGATACAGCCACTTGCACCCGTTATGAAAATTTTTTTTGTCATTTGCAGAAGGGGAAGGGAAGATGGCAAGGGGAGAATTGAGCTGTTTTCCTCGTTACCAGGCTCTGGCCTGGTAACGCAGATCCGGAGGCTCTGCCTCCAATTTGTCTGATAGCAAACGAGGCAGAGCCTCTGGACATAGGTTCCCAGGCAGAGCCGGGGAACCAGTATTGATATTTGAGCCGATTATATAATCGAAACCCAATCAAATTCAAGCAGCAACTGCAAGCAATTTGTCGGCTTGTTTGGCGGTTTCAAAGAAGAAACGCACGTTGTCTTCCGGTGTTCCTGGTAATACGCCGTGTCCCAAATTCAGGATGTGCCCGCGCGGGCCTGCTTTACGAATGGTATCAAGAATGCGATCGCGAATAAACGGTTGAGAGCCAAACAAGACACCGGGATCTAAATTGCCCTGAACGTTCATGTTGGGGCCCAAACGTCGGCGCGCATCGGCCATATCCACAGTCCAATCGACGCTAACAATATCGGCACCGGATGTTGCCATACGTTCGAGAATGCCTGCACTTCCAGTGACTAACAGAATGAGTGGCGTGTCGGGATGGGTTTTTTTGACTTGCTCGAATACTTGTTTTTGGTAAGGTAGAGCAAAAGTATCGTAGTCTTGGGGGGAAAGTTGGCCAGCCCAGGAGTCGAACATCTGCACTACTTGGGCGCCACAGTCGATTTGATAGCGGACGTAAACGGCGATCGCATCTGCAAACTTTGACAGCAACTGATGTAGTAAAGTTGGATCGGAAAATGCCATGTTTTTGATAATCGCATAATCCTTGGAACCTTTGCCCTCAACGGCGTAAGCGGCCAGAGTCCAGGGCGCGCCGACAAAGCCGAGTACAGTGGATTTGTTGCCGACTTCTGCGCGCAGGGATTCCAGGATTTCTTTAATGAAAGGCAAGCTTTCTTCGGGATTGAGGGGTTGCAGTGCGTCGATTTGCTGCTGAGTGCGGATTGGTGAGTGGATAATCGGGCCTTTACCTTCGGCGATATCCATATCGATGCCCAAACCGGGCATAGGTGTCACAATGTCGGAGAACAGAATTACACCGTCGGGTTGAAATGCGCGCCACGGCTGGAGAGAAACTTCGATGGCAACTTCGGGAATTTCGGAACGTTCGCGAAAGGATGGGTACTTTTCTCGCAAATCTCGATAGGCTTTCATGTAGCGGCCGGCTTGGCGCATCATCCAGACGGGAGGGCGTTCTAGGGTTTCGCCACGGGCTGCCCGCAACAGCAAGGGAACTTCATTTAATGCTGACATCTTAATTTTTCTCGGATTTAGGTATTTTAATGCCTTTGGTAGCTTACCATTGCGCGATCGCCCTTTTTGACAAAAAATTCATCTGTTGGTCCTGACGGGGCATGGGGACACGGCGGTTTCATTCTCAGGTATAGTAACCGCCAAGTCAGTCGGCGGTTGAAACCGCTACTCTACAAACAAAGTCCACGCAACGCGAGACTGAAGAAATTCAACCCGCTTGGAGTGGGTTTCGTCTGTGTAGACGCGGTTTCTAACCACCGCATTTATAAGCGATAATCAAACAGAGCCAATTCGACGCTCGATCGCATTATAGAATCGATCGCCCATATCACCCATCCCCACCTCAATCAACCCTAGATTATCCGCACTCACCACCCGCAAAGGCGAGTTAGCACCCCCAACCACACCGATTTTTTGCCACATTTTCGGCAAATATTCTTCCAGATAAGCTTCCCAAATACCTTGATTTTTGGGGGCGACAGAAACAACAATGCAATTGCCCATTTCACCAAAAAAAACCTCATCCCAACGGCTAACACTTGCCGAATTCCCACCTAGATGAACCTCTGCACCCAGTTTACCAGAGATACAGGATTCTGCGAGGGCGATCGCAATTCCACCCTCCGCACAATCATGGGCAGAACATACCCAACCTTGCCGAATTCCATCGCGACAAACTGCTTGCACTTTTCTTTCTAGCTCAAAATTAATTTTTGGCGGTTTTCCGGCAATAATTCCGTGAATGGCTGCCAAATATTCCGACCCTCCCAAAGTAGGAGAAGTGGCAATTTCTGAATTTTCAGATGACGAATTTTCAGTGGAATTCATGGTAATAGCATCGTCGGATTTTCCAATCCCCAACACATAAATTAAATCGTCTTTATTTTGCCAACCTTGACCGCAAATCTTCGTCAAATCAGCAATCAATCCCACCATTCCAATTACCGGAGTTGGATAAATGGGTTGAGGATTGCCATCAGAATCGATAGTTTCATTGTAAAGAGAAACGTTCCCACCAGTCACAGGTGTTTTCAACTCCCGACAAGCATCTGCAATCCCGCGACAAGCTGATGCTAACTGCCAATATCCAATGGGTTTTTCGGGACTGCCAAAATTCAGATTATCTGTAACTGCAATCGGTTCCGCACCCACACAACTTAAGTTTCGGGCAGCTTCGGCTACCACGGCTTTTGCACCTTCGTAAGGATCGAGATAAACATAGCGAGAATTGCAATCAACGGTGGCCGCCACTCCGGGAATAACCCCCCCCGGCCCCCCCTTGGTAAGGGGGGGAGAAAGTTCGGGAGTTTCTCTACCTTGTGCCTTCTTAAATAAGGGAATAGCCTCTGCTTCCTCTTGAAGCGTCGTCTTAGTAAGGGCAGGTTCTTCCTCTTGAAGCGTCGTCTTGGTAAGGGCAGGTTCTTCCTCTTGAAGCGTCGTCTTAGTAAGGGCAGGTTCTTCCTCTTGAAGCCCCCCCTTACTAAGGGCGGGTTGGGGGGGTTCTTCTTGCCCCTTAGTAAGGGCAGGTTCTTCCTCTTGAAGCCCCCCTTTACTAAGGGGGGGTTGGGGGGGTTCTTCTTGCCCCTTAGCAAGGGCAGGTTCTTGCTCTTGAAGCCCCCCCTTACTAAGGGGGGGTTGGGGGGGTTTTTCTTGACAGGGTTCCAGCGGCCGCAATCTGACAACCGCAGCATCAGCACCACCGGGCAAAACAACAGTATTATTTTGCACTTGATGGTCGTATTGACGATAAACCCAGCGTTTAGAAGCGATAGTGGGAGTATCTAAAAGTTTGAGCAAAATCTGATTCCAATTTTGCAAATTTCCATCTATTTCAATGCCGGCTAGCGTACATTCTGGCAAGGAATCCGCCGTCCATTCCCAAGCTTTTCTAGCATATTCTGGCGGTTGTGTCAACAATTCTCGGTGATAAATTGGCGTATTATCTGCTAACGCAGTTGCCGTTATTTCTGCTGCAATTTCGCCTTTAAATAGAATGCGGACGATCGGTTCTTCAATCACTGTACCCGCAACTACGGCGTGCAATCCCCAGCGGTGAAAAATATCGATTAATTCCTGTTCCCGTCCCTTTTCTGCCACAAATAACATCCGTTCCTGGGATTCGGAAAGCAGGTATTCGTAGGGAACCATGCCACTTTCTCTAACGGGAACTTTGTCTAGATCGAATTCAATTCCCACTCCACCTTTGGCGGCCATTTCTGATGTCGAACAGGTGATGCCGGCTGCACCCATGTCTTGGGCGGCGACGACTGCACCGGTTTTGAAGGCTGCTAAACAGGCTTCAATTAAGGACTTTTCTAAGAACGGATCTCCTACTTGGACGGCGGGGCGATCGTCCATGGATTTGTCGGTCAATTCTGCACTGGCAAAACTGGCACCGCCCATGCCATCTCGCCCGGTAGTCGAACCGACATAAAGCACGGGATTTCCGATTCCCGATGCACCGGATTTAACTATTTCTTGGGTTTCCATTAAACCCAAGGCCATGACGTTAACTAATGGGTTGCCGGAATAGGCGGCATCGAAGTAAACTTCGCCACCTACTGTGGGTACGCCGATGCAATTTCCGTAATGGGAAATTCCCGATACTACGCCTTTGAATAACCTCTGAGTTTTGCTATCGTCTAGGTTGCCAAAACGCAGGGAATTTAAAAGGGCGATGGGGCGTGCACCCATTGTGAAGATGTCGCGGAGAATTCCTCCGACTCCTGTGGCGGCACCTTGGAATGGTTCGACTGCTGATGGGTGATTGTGGGATTCTATTTTAAATGCTAATTGCAATCCGTTTCCCAAGTCTACAACGCCGGCATTTTCTCCGGGGCCGACGAGGATGCGATCGCCTTCTGTGGGAAACTGTTTTAATAGCGGCCGCGAGTTTTTGTAACAGCAGTGTTCGCTCCACATGACGCCGAACATTCCCAATTCTGCTTTGTTGGGGTGGCGGTTGAGACGCCGTACAATGTCTTCGTATTCTTCGGGCTTAATGCCTTCGGAGGCTATTTCTTCGGGGGAAAATGGAGATTCGGAGATGACAGACATGGAATTTCGATATAAACCACAGGATTTATTTTAAATGGCTTTGGTTTGTTATTCTCAAATCTCAATTTTCTCATCTAAAATCAAAAATATTAAATATATAATTTCTATGATTGAACCTGGAAATCTCAATTTTTCTCACCAAAATTTACGAAATCGCTCTTTTAAAGGCATGGATTTGTCAGGGGCTAATTTCAGTGGTTCGGATATTCGAGGCTGCAATTTCACTGGGGCGATGTTGAGGGGGGCAAATTTTCAGGGTGCCAGAATGGGACAAAGCCGCAGACGGGTGAGAACTTTGATTGCTAGGGCTGGGGTGACTGCGGTGACGGTGACGCTGGCGGGGGCTTTGATGGGATTGATTCGGGGTGCGGATGCGGGGGCGGCGGCGGTGGCGGCGGTGGCGGCGACTGCGATTGCTGCGACTAGGGCTGAGGCTGGTATTGTGGCTGGGGCGGTGGCTGGGGCTGCTGCTGCGATCGGCGCTAGTGGTATTGTAACTTTTTTTGGGGGGGATGCGATTAGGGGAATTGTGTTAGTTTTGGTTTCTGGAGTGATCCTTGGCTTAACTGCGATCGGTTTTTTTATTGCTGTTGAAGAGATAGAAAAGTTGTCGGTGACTTCGTTTAGAAAGGCGGATGTAACTGATGCTATATTTGACCATTATGCCATGCTTAATGCTGATTTTTCTGATGCGCGAGGCTGCTCTTGGTAAAGCAGAAGGATGCGAAATTTGGGTTAAGCTGCTAGATTTGGTCATGACCACACCGAAGCTCCAAGTAGTTAATCCCATCCCTTGAGGTGGTGAAATATTCCTTCTTCCTGTTTGCTTGTTCCTGATTCCTTCTTCCTGAATTTCCCCCCTTGGGAAGGGCTAGGGGGGGTGAAATATTCCTTATTCCTGTTTCCTTGTTCCTGATTCCTTCTTCCTGAATTTCCCCCCTTGGGAGGGCAGGGGGGGGGTGAATTATTCCTTCTTCCTGTTTGCTTGTTCCTTCTTCCTGAATTTCCCCCCTTGGGAAGGGCTAGGGGGGGTGAAATATTCCTTATTCCTGTTTCCTTGTTCCTGATTCCTTCTTCCTGAATTTCCCCCCTTGGGGGGGGCTAGGGGGGGGTGAAATATTCCTTATTCCTGTTTCCTTGTTCCTGATTCCTTCTTCCTGAATTTCCCCCCTTGGGGGGGCTAGGGGGGGTGAAATATTCCTTATTCCTGTTTCCTTGTTCCTGATTCCTTCTTCCTGAATTTCCCCCCTTGGGGGGGGCTAGGGGGGGGTGAATTATTCCTTCTTCCTGTTTGCTTGTTCCTGATTCCTTCTTCCTGAATTTCCCCCCTTGGGGGGGCTAGGGGGGGGTGAATTATTCCTTCTTCCTGCCACTATATGTTAAGAATAACTGAAATAAAACTCCCCCTCGATCATCCAGTAAATGCGATCGCCGACAGCATTCTCAAAAAGCTGCAAATTCCCCCCGAAGAATTGCTCGGCTATTCCATCTTCAAACGCAGCTACGATGCTCGTAAAAAACCAGAAATCCTGCTTGTCTATATTGTCGATGTGGAAACGACACAGGAAACACAAATTTTGGAGCGCCTCAAAAAAGACCCTCAT
>NZ_JAHRFC010000144.1:0-7596 GCF_020883015.1 Microcoleus sp. CAWBG640 | reverse complement strand
CACAAACAAAAACCGGGTAACTCCAAAGCTACCCGGAAATACCAAATTTAGGATTCAGACAAATCTAAAATCTAAACCTTAAAATTCTTAAACAGTTACAGCTTTCTTAGCAGTAGAGCTCAATTCGCCCTTAGCATATTTAGCTGCAAAATCATCCAAAGATACTTGCTTGATTTTTGTACCGTGGCCAGCACAGCCAAAAGATTGATAGCGATCGCTACAAACTTTTTGCATAAACTTGATCGATGGCTTCAAGAAGTGACGGGGATCAAACTCATCAGGCTTCGCAAACAAAGCTTGACGCACCGCAGCGGTAATCGCCAAACGGTTGTCAGTATCGATATTGATCTTGCGAACGCCGCACTTAATTCCCTTTTGGATTTCTTCGACTGGTACGCCGTAGGTTTCGCGGATTTTGCCACCGTTGCTGTTGATGATTTCCAGCAATTCTTGGGGCACAGAAGAAGAACCGTGCATTACCAAGTGAGTGTTTGGTAAGCGGCGGTGAATTTCTTCAATGCGGCTGATTGCCAAAATTTCGCCAGTGGGCTTGCGAGTAAACTTGTAAGCGCCGTGAGAAGTGCCGATCGCCACTGCTAGAGCATCAACGCCGGTTTGCTCAACGAAATCAACAGCTTGCTCAGGATCTGTCAACAATTGATCGTGAGACAAAGCACCTTCAAAGCCGTGTCCGTCTTCTGCTTCGCCCATCCCGGTTTCCAGAGAACCCAAACAACCCAGTTCACCTTCGACGCTAACGCCGATGGAATGAGCAACATTCACGACATCGCGAGTAACTTGAACGTTGTACTCGTAGCTAGCAGGAGTTTTAGCATCTGCTTCCAAAGAACCGTCCATCATCACGCTGGTGAAACCTTGGCGCATGGCAGAATAGCAAGTACCGGGGGCATTGCCGTGGTCTTGGTGCATGGAAATGGGGATGTGAGGATAGGTTTCAACTGCGGCCAAAATCAAGTGGCGCAGGAAGTTTTCCCCAGCGTAGGAGCGAGCGCCGCGAGAAGCTTGCAGAATCACGGGGCTGTTGGTTTCGTCAGCAGCACGCATGATGGCTTGGATTTGCTCCATGTTATTGACGTTGTAAGCCGGTAGGCCGTAACCATTTTCAGCCGCGTGGTCGAGCAGCAGTCGCATAGGTACTAGCGCCATAGATATTCCTCCTAATTATTTGTGGTTTCTGGCCAGTGAATTTTGGACAAGTTCAATTCTTACGACAATCTTAAGACAATTTGCTACCGATCGCGCAGGATGTTTGCAGATTCAATTGAAAATTCTCAATACTAAAATATTGAGTTCTGAGTGTTATACTCAGAACTCAATATTTCTTGTTTGATGTTAGTTTATGGGTCGCCCGGGATTTGAACCCGAGACCAATCGGTTAAAAGCCGAATGCTCTACCGCTGAGCTAGCGACCCGCGAAAACATTGTTACCGCGCACATTTACTAATAGTAGCACCCATCATTTTAAATAGCAAGTCTTTTTTACAAAAAAGTTGCCGTCATCCGCACCAACATCTCGCAAGTCGCGCCGGGGGGCAAATACATCAAGTGTTCGCCTGTGTTTAGGGCATTCCGAGGAGCAGTCCAAGGTTCCAAACAGTAAAAATCCTTGCCTTTGAGCATCCAGAAGACCAACTTGCCATAGCTAGAGCTGTAGCTAAGGGTGAGGCGTAAATCGCGAGCCGAGTCAGTGACAGTAGCAGCCAGGCCTGTGAGTTCATCAAAGGAAACATCTATTTCATCCAGGTTGGGGTCAAAAACTCCGGTGAAATAACCCTTGGAGTGAGTGTTCTGATCTCTGTACTGCATCCCCGGAATTTCAAAGCGGAGCTGGGATTTGTCCTCTGCTAAAAAGTAAGGGTGTAAGCCGCTAGAAAAGGGCATCGGTTCCTCAGACAGATTGGTGTATCGCTGAAAAATTTCCAAAGCATTGCCTTTAATCTGATAAGTAAAGGCTAGTTGGAAATCAAAGGGATAAACAGCCAGGGTCTTGTCGCTACTTTCGAGCATCAGGGTAACAGCGGCGCAACCATCCGTCACCATTTCCTCTACCGTCCAAGGTAAATCGCGAGCAAAGCCGTGCTGTTTGAGTTGCCGCTCCACTCCCTTGTGTGTGTAGGTATTGTCGGGGAGATTGCCACAGATGGGAAACAGGATCGGCACTCCGCCTCGTACAGTCAAATCGGGATTGGTGAACCGTTCGGTGTCTAAGTATAAGATTTCTTTGCCTTCAACCAGCCAGCTAGTGGCAATACCGCCTCGTTCCGGCACAACTTCGAGAGTGGAGTTAGCGGTTTCGTCAGAGAGGACGTAGGTTTTGTACTGCTTTTGCTTGAGCGCGATCGCAAACACATTTGTCATCGGTAGTAGGTCATGGATCATTGGTTGTCAGTCAATTTGTGGTTAGTAGTTAGTCGCCCATTTGTTGCTACCCCTTGGACTCTCATTTCTTCCCTCGGTAGTCCTCCCTGCTGGTTAACCTATCTTTGCAGATAGGGGAGGCAAGGCGATCGGCTTGTAGTCGCTGGAGGTTTTTTTAGCTGGGAGCAGCGCTGTGGGAGTCGGTGGTTTGACCGCGAGTTTGAAGGATACAGACTGAGTTGGGGGAAGATAACTTTGGGGACCGCTTCCTGTTGGCGAACTCGGAGATGGCGGCGAAATGAACGGTTCTTTGATGAATGGCTCTTTGGTAAATGGATCTGATTCGCCACTAGGTTTTTGACGTTCACCTCGGTAGATGCGGGGTGGCAAATCTTTACTCGGAGGCGGGCTTGACTCAACAGCCGGAAAGTTTCCGTTCTCAAAAAATGACGAATTTTCTTGCTGTTTGGGTGCCACGGGCAAAGTGGGCAAACTACGATTTGGTTTGATTTGTCCTGGCTGGGGTTGGCTACTTTCACCTCCTAGGGAAGGGGCATCTGGCTGGGATTTTTGTGTACGGTTCTTAATCACTACTGGTAATTGAGAATTCGGATTTTTTTGGTCTGGTACTCCCGACAATGGGGCTTCTAGAACTACTTGCGATCGCATTGGGCGATCGAAAATGCTCGAAATCTGCTCGACGCGCTTAAGGATGCGATCGGCCGCTGCTCCTGTCACCACCTTCGGCTGAAACTTTTTTACCTCCACAGGCAGAAACTCTACTTTCATATTTCTGTCTTTGAGCGATACTTTCAGCACTGCTGTGTCGTAATCGCTGCGAGCATTGCCCCCAAAGATAAAATTTCCCAGGGAGTAAACTATCGGTCTGCCTTTGTAAACTTCCGCACCTTGCAGAACATGGGGGTGGTGTCCTACCACCAAATCAGCACCTTGGTCGATCGTGAACCGAGCCAAATCTATCTGCCAATCCCCTGGATAATCTGCCAATTCTACTCCCCAGTGATAATTCACAATAATCCAGTCTACCTGACCCCTGAGAGCTCGAATATCCTCCGCCACACGGTTATTGCGGCGCGGGTTAGTTCCTGCTGTCCCCAAGTCGGCAGCGTGGAGGTCAGAATCGTAGTAACCAAGGTAAGCGATCCGCTGACCCTTAACTTCAATAATATCTGGACGCCTTGCTTCTTTAATATTTTTGCCGGCTCCCAGATGCTGAATTCCCGCATTATTTAGAGTATTTATAGTTTCCACCAGTCCAGGTTCCTGGTAGTCCATAGTGTGGCTATTTGCTAGATTGACAATATCCACTCCGCCTGCTGTTAATACTTTGACCAGTTCTGGATCGGCTTGAAAATTTAATTGTTTTTTATTTTTACCCAAGCTAGAGCGAGTCAGGGGATTTTCTAGGTTCACCATCGCCACATCTGCTTTGCGATATTCTTCCATGTTTGCGAAGGCCCAATCGTAGCCTCTGTCTGCCACTTTGGAAAAGGCATCTAATAGATTCACATTCCCGCCGAACATCAGAGTAACAGTAGGGTCATAAGGATTGGCAACTCGATCGAGCTTTACTACTGGTAATGTTTCTAAAGCTCCTTGTACGGTGTTCCCGCGTTTGGGAGGAGGACCGGACATTACTGCCACTTTCTGGTATGCAGAGGTGGGCGGGTCTAACCGCATCACCAGAGCTTCTTGGTATGTCACCCAACAACCTAATATAAATGAAGCCAGTGATGAACCGACTAGCAGTAGAGAACGATAGCTTTTAAATTTAACCCAATCGAATACCAGCAGGGAACGGTAACGTCGCCGTCCCCGATTTGCCGGAGTGACGATGCGTACTGATTGTTTCCAAAGAATTTCTGGTTCTCCTGCTAAACGCGCGTGAATTCTCACGCCTTCTACTGCTGGCGAGTTAAGTCTCCACAGTTGGTGACAAATGAATTTGACTACACCTTCTCGCAGAGTGCTCCCCAGTAGTGTGGCATCTGAAGCAAAGTCGCGCTGGAATTCTACCAAGATTTGTACGCATCCTGCCTGAGCCTCTTCGACGCGGGCATAAATCCCTTCTGGTCGCAGCAAACTGTCTATCCAATAATTAAGCGCTTGAAAGTTTCCCGATCGCGCTAGCTCCAGAATAGACGGCTGCGACCAATTTTCTGCATATACCATCAATTAGCCTCCTTAACACGCTTCACTCGCGCTGACTTCAATTTTGTTTTAACGGAACTGCAATTTTCTTAGCTTAACCGCCACAGGTTCCGCTGCCCGCTTTGAAGCTAGTTATTGGCCGCCACCATTTTCTACATTTAGTTACCCACTGCTGTCAGTGACTCCCATCACAATTGGCTAATTTTAATCCTGACCTTTGGTGATGAGTGGCAAAATTTGCGGAAAAATGGATGGGCGATCGAAATTTCTTTGCAGAGTCTGTTTTTATTATCCTTGTTTGAGTGTCGCTTTGACGATCGATCTGCACATATAGCATTTCGGCAGTTCGGCACTTGGGCTTGAGGTATGGCAGTTCGGCAGAAGGCAGACGCTGATCCTAGGTCCTAATACAGGCACTGCATAAACTGTGACAATATAAATGGCGTAGTAGGTAGATTTAGTGGTATCATTTAATTTGGTAATTCCCATCGGTTTCAAAGTTTTAGAAAACGTGAAACTGGCTAGTCTATCGGGCTGTGCCTTCCGATGTAAAGCTCAAAGTACGTTAATGTAAACAGGCAATCTTTTAAGCAAGTTACACTGCGCAGGAGAACTGACAAATGCTACAGCGCAAAATCTATCAACTCTGTTGTGATGGTCGTGAGGTTTCTATTTTTCTTCGAGATCAGCAACGTTGGATAGAGCGCGCTCGTATCCTAGATATTGAAGGGGATCTAGTCACGCTGCGCTACGAAACCGACGAAGAAGACGAACTCAGCTCTTGGGAAGAAATGGTGCGTCTAGAGAGTATTGGCTCTGTGTCCCAAAAATTGGCTTCGGTGTCGAGAATTAACTGCGAGCCCCTAGTTTCTGACGATTGTCCAGAAGCAGAACAAATTCGCAATCACTACCCAGACTCTAGTTTGGAATAGTTTTCAGATTCTGTCTAGGGAGCAAATCACACTGGGGAGATTAGAAAATAACTTTTCTCCCTTTTTTGCGCTCTGTTTCTGTTGTAGTTGAACAGGGAACTAGGGGCTGTCGGTTTCCTCCGAGGGGGAGAGTTCCGACTCTGGTATCGATTTAAACACGGGACAGTAGCCATCGGGAGTGACTTTGAATCCAAACAAAGGAGATAATTGACTCCAACAGCGCTGGCCGCGGTAGTGCTGGCAGTTGGCACAGCATTCGATGTTGATGATGCGAGTTCGATCGCTCCCTTGAAACAACAGTTCCCGTTGAGAAATCCCCCGCAGCACAAGTTCCTCCCCTTGCCATCGGGCTTCTACCAAACCGGTATCGGCAAAATTGACCCAGCGGGGATCGTCTGTAATCTGGTGTGGCAAATTAATGGCTACTTCCGTCCCCAAGTCACTGAGTTCTCCCTCATAATTAGTTTCCGGGATGGCTGGTTGCAAAAACATTTCGCCTAGGGGCAGATCTACAATAGTTCCCGTGGCCGGAGTGTGCAACTGGTAGCGGTTTCGCAACTCGTCCAAATTAGCCAAATCCGCCAAATAGGCGGGGGAACCGTGGATCAAAATTACGTGCTGCGGGCGTAAGTTGTGAATTAGCTGGGTAGTTCCGGGTCCGTCACAGTGTTCGGCTAATAAGTAAGTTTCGATCGGTCGGACTCCTGATTCCTGTCTGTCACCAACAGATTCTCTGACAGGATATCCGGGTTTTTGAGGTAGAAGTACAATCCAAGGATGGGTGCGATCGGCAACGTACAAATTCCAATCAGCAGTTTCATCAGTAATCACAATACAGGGGCCTTGGCCCAAAAATGGCTGCTGTTTGGGATCTCGTCGGCGCACGCGGGGTTTGACCCTTTCATCCCAAAATAAAGGTTGATGCAGAGCAAAATTTTGGACTGCTGTGGGAAATTGAGGTAGCAATTCCAAATAAGCGTCGCAGCCGTCAGCCACCGCACCATCTACCCAGATATCTAAGTCGCGACCGGTAAAATAGTGGTGGCTGCGGAGTAGCATTAGGAGTTCTTGGCCCAAACCCAGTGCTGGTGTGGGCAACAGTACGGAATAGCCGTCGGCGATCGCGCGATGAATCCGTTCTGCTAACTGATTTTCCAGTTGTCGGCGGTGAGGGTGACGGGCAGTACCATAACTACCTTCCAAAATTAGCACATCGGGTTTGAGTCCCCGGAGTTCTCCCAGGGGCAACCCTTCCACCAAACGAGAATTGGACAGAAAAAAATCACCGGTGTAAACGAGGGTGTAGGTGCGGTGGGGGGCAGCATAGGTGAGGATGGCAGTGGCCGCTCCGGGCAAATGGCCCGATGGGAATAACTGGACGGTGAGTCCCCGGCGCAGTTCCACGGGGGACTGCCAAGGCAGTGGCTGACAGAAATGCAAATCTGATGACTGGGCCTGTTGTAACCAGTTCAGGGGTAGCAGTTGGGTTGTCACTTCGCTGGCATAGATGGGTAACTGGGGGAAAGATTGGTGAAGTGCTAGTAAACCTCTGGCGTGGTCGGCATGGGCATGGGTACATATCACTAAATCGGCGGGATCTGGCCGATCGAGTTCTGCTGACAGCAGTGGGATATTTTCGACACCACAGTCGAGTAAAATCCGGTGCGGTCCCATTCGCACTAACAGACAGACGCCTTCATTACCATGACCTGCGCCGTAAGGTAAACAATCGAGTTCCATCATTGCGGTGAGCTCCCTGCTTTGCGCGCAATTTGCTGTATCACCACATTTAAACTCTTGTGACGACTCGATTGAGCGATCGAGTGGAAATGTTTGCGATACAAATTCTGCCCTTAAGATTTGATGCTACCAAGGAAAGGGATCTTGCGAGTGATACATAATTGGTAGTAAATCAGGATTTATCAGAAAACTGGGTTGAAAACCCTGTCACTCCGGCGAAGCTGAACTCTTAACCGCCGTTGGACCAGGGTTGGGAACTGTCAGATAAAATCTACCCATATATAGACAAACTTACCGGAATGTACACATAATAGAGTGTATACAGTTAGGTATCCTCTATTATGGAATCCAATGAAGTGACTATTTCAATCGG
>NZ_JAHRFC010000143.1:0-7707 GCF_020883015.1 Microcoleus sp. CAWBG640 | reverse complement strand
AGCCATTTTTGAGCATTAAGCCGCTGAACTACACCAAAAACCATTAAGTCTAGGGTAATCTTGCGCTCGTCAATCAAAAAAGGTTCAAGAGTGCTAGTTTTTGTGTTATTTTCAGCGCAAGAAAAAGCTCTTTGACTTTGAATGTTTTCCTTAGGAAAATACAAGTTAAATTGGCGCTGACCTGATTGGAATTTGCCCACTACTTGCCAACAATCGCCGGCGGAACTCATACCCGCAACGGGAATTTTTTGCTTAGCAAAAGTGACGTCTAAATCCTCAACGCCCTGCTTAGTTAAAGCAGTTTGCAAAGCAGGCAAATAATCTTGTTGCATAAATTCTGCAAACGGCTTGTCTTCAACCGCAGGTGCTTTTTCCTTTTTAGCTTTGGCTGGGGGCTTGTCGCCTTCTGCTTGGGCTGCGGGCTTTTTAGCAGCCGGCTGAGGCTTGTCAGTGCTGGGAGTGTTTTCAGCAGAAAGACTAGGAATTTCGGCTTCGCCTGCTGCTGGATTTGTCGGTTCTTCTGCCATTGGTGCTTCCTGTAAAAAAGTGATGAGTAGAGGAGTCAGGAGTCAGTAGTCAGTAGTTATTTGTTGGTTGTTAGTTTTAGTTGTTGTTTCTAATAACCAATAACTAATAACCAATAACTAATGACCGATGACTACTGACTAATGACTGAGGACTATGATTATTCTAAATCTCAGCGACAGCTCGTTCAATCAAACGGCGGGCCAAAGTTTGAACGCCTGTGTGTTCGTAGTAGTTGGTAGTCATGTCGAGGAATGCCCCCACATAGTCCACCTTATCAGCAGAAATTTCCACAAAGTTTTGCAAATTGTCCATCACGTTTTGGGGAGTCAAACCGCGATCGCTCACAAAAGAGCTCATCCAGCCAGAAACCGAGCCAAAGCTGTCCCCAATAAAGCCTAACTGGCCTGCTGGGCTGCCACCAGGAATCATACTGCCGATCGACTTGAAGGCCTGATTATCTTGCAAATCGCTAGGAGAAAGCCTATTTATCCAAGACTGAGTTGCCATGATAAAGTCTGGGCCCAGAGGAATCAAACCATCAAAACAAACCAAAGCAGCCATCCGCATCAGGGATTCGCCGCCATAGTCGCCCAAAGCGCCAGCAAAATCGCCGATGCTGTCGCCGGGAAGGCCGTTAATTTGGCAAAAAGCGAGTAACTCAACGACTAACTTCAAAGAAAGGTCGATCGTCTGAGCTTTTTCGGGCTTGGGGGTGAGATTGCCAAGCATGGACAAAAACGGTACATTTTGGGCAACTTTGTTAGCGAGGGCTGCTGCACCGAGGGCGCTGGAGGCACTGTCGATCGTTTGGTAGAGCCAGAGAGCGCGCTGGTAGCCTTGAGATTTATCGTTGTAGAGGTAGATCGCCCGATCGCCAATTTGCTGAATCAGTTCTTCATCTGTTTCGCCTGTTACCACGCGAATGGTATTTTCAAAACCAATTAAATTGTTCCACTCACCGGGTACAACAAAGTCAAGGGCTCTGAGAGCTTTGACAGTCATGTTGTCTTTAGGAAGTTGATCCACTAATTCAAAGATGGATTTGCTCACAAAAAACTCCTTCTAGTTGATTAACAGGACTCAAAAGTATTTCTTTTGGCAGATTGCACCAGTCTTAAAGTTCTGGTAATGATTGGATGCCAATAGAGTCAGACTCAAGTTAAAGCTGGACGATGACCATAGGTATGGTTATTTGACGTTAGCAAGGCCACTAAGGTTAAATTTTGTCAACCAATCTTCGCGATCGCTAGCAGTAAAAGAAGGATCGCGGGATTGAACTTTCACCTGGTAGCGATTTGCCACAAGGACCGCAGTGATATTAGCACCTTGGGCAACAGCGGGATAGCCGCCAATTTGCTGGGTACTGCTTTGGAATTTAGAGCCAGCCGAGGGGTTGCCGGCGATGTCGTTGATGGACAACATCGCGACATTTTTACCACCTTTGTTGAGCTTAGCTTCGGCAAAACCTGATTTTTCTTGAGCGAAGACGCGATCGAATCCGCCACCCGACGAGGGGAAATATTTATTTAATTTGCCACCTGCTACTGCCTTGTTGGGCAAGTTTTGATTGTCAGCAGTGGATTTATCAGCAGTTGTCTGCTTAGTTTTAGCGGAGGGTTTTTGGGTACTTTCCTGCTGAGCTTTGTCCCAGCGGGAGGGTTCCGGGGCTTTACCGCAGGAGGTGACGAGCAACAGTACCGAGATCAGAAATGGAGCTAAGATTCGGCGTGCGGAGGATAATTTCATCGCTGTCTCCTGTAAGAGAGTTTCCATTGACAATTGTGACTCAAAATTTAGCAATTTGTCTTCCTCCAGGGGAGGATTTTTAGCTTTGACAAAAAAACCTCCGCTGGAGGGCGCAGGTTTTTTTGCAATTACCAGTTCAGAAGGCAAAAAACAGCAAGATTGCTTGGGTAATAAATTATTAGCATTCTCGTAAATAAGCCCTGTATTTTGGCTGTCAGCAACATCAAAACAGTTTTTTCTGAGGCTGTCTGAAATCCGAGGGCTGGTAAATTTTGGATTTGAGATAATGGCATGGGATTTGAGATTTGAGAATTGCCCATGAGGCCTACAGATGAATCAGGGGGCTGGTTCTTGTTTTTATCCCCAATCCCAAATCCCAAATTTCAATGTGGCAGGATCACTAGGATTTAGGCGTCACTTTCAATGTGAATAAACAACAAACCCATGACCACAACTGGCATCAGCCAGGTAACGAGCGGAATCAAGATCCAAGGCAAAAAAGAAGCGGCGTATGAACCTGTCATATCAAATTCTCCCAGCTAAAGTTATTGTGTTCCAACAGAGGTATTTCCGAGTAGGGTCTAATTTAATTGACCAAACCGCGGAACATGGCATCGACGCCCTTAAAGTTTTCGAGTAAGAAATAGGCAGCAAAGACACCGCTCATGCCACCAACAAAGAAACCAGCGGTAAGTTGGCTCCAGCCTTCGCCGGTTTTGAGGGCTTCGGGAGTCATGGGATTGGCGCTAGGGTAGGTAGTATTTTCTTTGAAAGATACCAAACCGTAGGCAGACATACCTGCTGTGCCGAGTAGAACTAAGGCGAGGGCTGTAATTAGTCCACCAAGATTAGCTGCTTCTGGATAGTCCCGCAGTGGCCCGAAGACGATTTCTGGGCCGACGAGGAAATAACCGTGGGCCAAGCCGATTTCTAGACCTCGAACTAGGGGGGAGAGTCCTTTGCGGTAGGCTGGCAAATTGCCAATGAATGCTTTGGTAAAATCCGAAGCACTAATGGGAGTTGCTAGATGACCCGTGAAGGGGTCGCCGTTAAAGGGTTGAATCATTTCTGCATTTCTGGGGTCGGCCATATTTAGTTTCTCCTCGGTGTGAAAGAAAGTTGAGGCGTTCAAGTCATATTTTACGCAGGGACGTGTAGCCTATTTGCAAAATTGGCTGCGAGCTTTAGAAAAGTTCACCATTCTTTAGTTTTGAGAAGAATTTTTCTTTTGTCCTCTATACCAGAAAGCGAGTCGATCGGGCGATAATCCCAGAAAATAACCAATAATTACTATTTGATTGATGGCGGTGGTTTTGATTACCCCAAGCTGCTGCCAGCGGCGGGCACAGGTGAGTACGGCTAGGGGTACTATTTTGATGCGGCCTTGTTTTTTCAATCGGCGCACAAATTCAAAGTCTTCCATAAGTGGCAAGTTAGGAAAGCCACCGATGTGGTTAAAGGTATCTGTTTTCAGGAAAATGGCTTGATCCCCGTAGGGCATTTGTAGCCAGTGCGATCGGCACTTTACCCCTGTTTCTACTAGCCGCAGGCTGAGCAAAGGCGCATCAATCTTGAGTTCAAAGGCTCCCGCCACTATGGAGGGATTCGTGAGTGCTTGACGGACGCTAGCATCATAGCCCTGGGGTAAATGAGTGTCTCCATGGAGGAACAAGAGGATGTCTCCTGTGGAGGCGGCAGCACCTGCATTCATTTGGGTAGCGCGGCCTGGGCTGGTGAAGATCGTTCGATCGGCTTCATATTTGGCTATTTCAGCAGTGCCATCCTGACTGCCGCCGTCAGCGACTATTATTTCGACATTTTCGGCATTGCGGGCGGTGGAGATGACTTTGGCGATCGTAGGAGCTTCGTTTAAGACGGGAATGATAATAGAAATTTTGAGATTTGCAGTTTCAGGCATACAAAATAAATAAGGGTGCATCTCAATGAGTGCAAATATATTCCTAGGGGCTCTCGCATGACCGCAGACAATTTAAGGGGAGGGAGTAAGAAATTCACAAATGATTTAGGATTGCTATATCTACTATTACTTACTTTTTCTCGCGCCTGAGAGAATTCTCTCAAGCGCTGTCTAACCACTACTGAGAGTCAGTATTTGGATAGACAAATACAATTACTATATTATGACTTTGTGGTTTCATAAACAAGTAATTAATTGTAATTATTGATGATAATTACTAATGAATTTGGCTGATTTAGCCTGGTTTTAATTATCGCAAAATATTGATATCTAAACCGATAAGATCCTCTGGTCGATCGATATCTATTAAAGTAGGGAGAACACCAATATTTAGACCGAGATTTTGGGCGATCGCCAGCGTTTCAGCAAAGACTTCACTGCTTCCCCAGTGAATCCCGTCGAACAATTCAGGTATCAGGAAACGCAGCCCGATTAGATAATAACCTCCATCTTTTGCAGGGCCCAAAACTAAATCTTTGTCACTGAGAGCGTCAAAAGCTTTGGCCAGAATCTGTTCTTTTAATTTGGGGCAATCAGTGCCGATAATTGCTACTTTTTCAATACCCCAATTAAAAGATTTTTGAAAGGCTGCGAGCATTCTTGCGCCCAAATCTCCGTCCGACTGTTGATGATAAACAATCTCAGTTCCCAACCAGTCTTCCATGAGTTGCTGGCTGCTGCCTGTGTAGTGAATTTCTACGGATAATTGGCGGGAGTTTTGAAGAGAGAGGGCGCGGGCGATCGTCCTTTGAGTCATCAGGCGGTGAAGGTTGGCTGCTCCTTCTTTTCCGAGTACAGGAATTAATCGAGTTTTGGCTTTTCCCGGTGCTGGATAGCGAGTGAAAATAATTAGTTGTTCTGAAATCATTTATCGTCCCTGATGTTTAAAGGAATGACTTAATTGAATCGCTGCGCCCAACTTAACCTAGAAGAGATTGATTATTAACCCTGAAGCGTCAACCGTGAGCATTCAACTCATTTCTAGCATTCGCTGAATCGGCTTTAAAGCTGCTAGTTGCAGTTCTTGAGGCATGGTAATTTCTGGGGTTTGATTTTTCATGGCTAGATACAATTTTTCCAAGGTATTTAATCTCATATGTGGACATTCATTGCAAGCACAACTATTGTTGTTGGGAGGCGCGGGAATAAAGTGTTTGTGAGGTGTTTGCTTTTGCATTTGGTGAATGATTCCGGGCTCAGTCGCTACAATGAAAGCACGGCTGGAACTAGCTTGAGAATATTTCAGCAAAGCAGTGGTGGAGCCGATATAGTTGGCATGGCGGAGTACGGGAGGTTCGCATTCCGGGTGGGCAATGATTTCGGCTTCGGGATTTTCGATTTTTAGTTGAACTATCTTTTTTTCTGAGAAGTTTTCATGGACGATGCAAGCTCCTTGCCACAGTTCCATTTTTCTACCGCTTTCTTCCATGACGTAACGACCGAGATTGCGATCGGGCCCAAAAATTATCGGCTGGTTTTCGGGGATTTGGTTGACAATTTTTACGGCGTTGGAACTGGTGCAAATAATATCGCTCATTGCCTTAATTTCGGCCGTACAATTAATGTAGGAAATTACCAAATGTCCTGGTCGATCGGCTTTGAAAGCTGCAAAGGCTTCGGGAGGACAACTATCGGCGAGGGAACACCCAGCATTCAAGTCGGGCAACAAGACTAATTTGTCGGGATTGAGGATTTTGGCGGTTTCTGCCATAAAATGGACACCGGCAAACACGATGACGTCGGCATTGGTGTTGGCTGCTTTCCGGGCTAGTTCCAGGGAATCACCAATGAAATCGGCGATGTCTTGAATGTCTGAGTCTTGGTAATAATGGGCGAGAATGACGGCGTTCAACTCTTGTTTGAGGGCTTTAATGGCTGCAAACAAGTCATCGGGCAGTCTGCTTTCGGTCAGGTTGGGAGAACGTGCGGTGGTAAACACAGTTAAAATATTCCGCGAAAGGTGGTGAAGAAAGCTAAAGTGTACTTTGAATTATAGTTGAATTCACCAAAAAAGACTGGTAGTTCCGTTGAACCCATCTAAAATATAAAATTGGCTGGGGGGATGTGTAAAAATTGGTCGCTGTTTCCTATGCTGATAAGAGGGGGGAAGCGATCGCAAAGGGCAAATCAAATGAATCAGACTAAATCTATCAAAATTGCAGTGGTGGGAGATGTTCACGATCAGTGGGAAGCCGAAGACGGCGAGGCCCTAAAGCATCTGGGTGTTGATTTGGTGCTGTTTGTGGGGGATTTTGGGAATGAGTCGGTGGATGTGGTGCGGGCGATTGCCCAATTGGATATTCCGAAAGCTGCTGTGTTTGGGAATCACGATGCTTGGTACACGGCGACGGATTGGGGGCGCAGTAAGTGTCCCTACGATCGCCAACAAGAAAATCGCGTCAAACAGCAAATAGACTTAATGGGAGAAGCTCACGTCGGTTACGGGAAACGAGATTTTCCCGAATTGGGCGTAACAGTCGTAGGAAGTCGCCCGTTTACGTGGGGCGGATCGGATTGGAAGTACGGGGATTTTTACTCGGAGTGGTTTGGGGTAGAGAGTTTTGAGGAGTCGGCGCAACGCATTGCACTGGCGGCTGCGGACGCGGATTGCGAAAATGTGATTTTTTTGGGTCATACAGGCCCGATTGGCCTAGGAGAGGCTCCTGAAGACCTCTGCGGGCGAGATTGGAAGCCACTGGGAGGGGATTGGGGCGATCCGGATTTTGCAGTGGCGATCGAGAAAACTCGTAATTCTGGGAAGCCGATACCTCTGGTAACTTTTGGGCATATGCACCATCAACTCCGCCACATCAAACACGAGTTTCGGAAGTCGGTGGTGAGTGCCAAGGGTACGGTGTATGTGAATGCAGCTAGGGTACCGCGCATTGTGGACAGAGATTGCTCGAAACTACGAAATTTCTCGATCGTGGAACTGGATACGGGAGTAGTGTCGGAAGTATCTTTAGTGTGGGTGGGTAAAGATTTCTCTGTGGAAACAGAACAAATTCTTTATCGGCGGACTGAATCTGCAACTACTTGTGGTTAGCGACAACTACTGGTATGATGGAGTTTATCCACCTGGAGAGGTGGCAGAGTGGTCGAATGCGCCTGACTTGAAATCAGGTGAACTGAAAGGTTCCGTGGGTTCAAATCCCACCCTCTCCGTCGCTTTTTTTTTGTTTACTGCCCAGGGTTTTGATTTCATTGCAAAGTCTTTTGGATTCTCCATTTCAAAATGACAACGGTCAAATTGACGGCTTAGCCTTTCAATGTTCCTTATGCTCGACTAATTGAGTTGTGGGAATATATCCAGACTAACAATGGCATAGAAACAACAAAGCCCCTTTCTAGAAGAGAGAAAGAGGCATTATGTGTGGTAAATAAATCCCAGGCATCGAGCTATTTTCTCAGGCAGTGACCCGCCAAATATCTTCGCCACCGCAGCGTTTAACAAC
>NZ_JAHRFC010000142.1:0-7893 GCF_020883015.1 Microcoleus sp. CAWBG640 | reverse complement strand
GTGGAGTCCACCTAATTAGTGTTCCTATAAAGTTGAGGAGATGAATCTAATGAAATCGAAATTATTTTGGAGTTGCTGCACCGTTTTGGTAGCCAGCTTGCCGATGCCCAGCTTCGCTCAAACCAAAACAGCAGTAGGTTTTGACTACAAAGGTGGCTCAATGAAATATCAAATGCTACCGGGCGCAATCCCTGACAGAAGCTTGCCCAAAGCCTTTGATTTTCCAATTATTACCAATGTTGCTACGGATACTAGCATCACCACCGATTATTTAATTACCGATCAGTTTCGTGCCCCAGCGACTCGCTCAGAATACACTTCGGCTCTCAACACCTGGTCAGAAGCAGTGAAAGAATGTCTTCGCAAGCAGCCTCGATTGATCCGAGCCAGTACCAAAAACCCAGTTCAAATTAATGGCAAAGTAGGCACGATTGTCAGAAACGCAAATAACCGTGCTGTTTGCAAATAAGCTAGTAGACTCTGCTGCTTAGCAACTACAAATCAAGGGCATTTTTAAACAAAAAGAGCAGTAGAAAAACTATGGCTCTTTTTGTTTGCTAAATTTCCCTAAATAAATAGTGAGCAAGCGGTTGAAATCGGAACCAGTAGCTCATCTATCTGCAAAAGGCTCTATTCAAGTCCCTATCAAGTAGCGCAAAATTCATGGGTACTGAGCAAAATTTCGCCATAATCAGGAATCCAAGCCAGCCATTTTTGTTCGGAACACTCACACAAAAGCCATGCTTCGTCAAAGCTGAAGGCTGTTGGCGGATGGAATAATCTCACCCAGGTAGAAGTGGCAAATTTGGGTGGCGGTGTTGAGTGGCGCGAACCCAATTTTTCCCACTCCCGCCCACTCGCGGTCTTTGCTTGGGTTGATTGAGGTAGCCCAGTACAAATATCGGTTTCTAGTTTCATCTCAAACCTCCTGTCGAGGGAAGAGTCTGCACTAGGGCTTGCCAGAGAGCAAAACGACAGCGCAGAACCTACTTATATGTATTTTATGATACAGATTTCTATCGTAAATTATGCTTTTTTGTAGTAAAACTTAACAGTCTGGAGTAAAAATCGGCTCGAAGCTACAAAAATCCTGTGGCTTTGGTACGGCAAAGAATCGATTACCATCACAAAAACCTCTAATCTTCTGACCAAAAATTACAACATGAATTCAGATACCAAACCCCACTGGAAAACCCTAGACCGCTTTGTAGAAATCAACTCCGATTGGGTAAAACTCATAGGTGAACATCTCGAAACCTCCGAAGGGAAAACTCTGGAATATTGGCGGGTAGAAAGGGCAGATTCAGTGGTAATTTTGACAGTTCAAGATGACAAATTGCTGTTTCCAGTACCAATGTATCGCCCCGGTGTGGGAGAAGCAACCCTGGATTTTCCCGGTGGTCGCGTACCTGCTGGAGTAACAGCAGCAGACGCAGTTCCAGCTATAATCAAAAGGGAATTAGGAGTGTCAGAAAGTGCGATCGCCCAACTAAAACCCATTAATGCGATGGGATGGGCAATTAACAGTTCATTCTCCAATCAAAAACTCTACGGTTTTGTAGCAGAATTGCACCCTCAAGCAACAGTAAATTCCGCAAATATCGGTGCTGCATATTCAATCACACCAGCAGGAATTAGGGATTTACTAAAATATTTAACTTGTCTCCAATGTCGAGCATTATTGTTAGAATGGCAACATATGCACCCAATTAACTATTTGTAGAACAGGCCGGAAAGCCTGTTATTAACTAATCATACAAACCAATATCACTGAAATTACCCATGGCTTCCCAGAATGAAACTGCTGTCCAATGCTTCGATGTCACCTATCGCCTCAACCGCCGCAATTTAGTAGAAAACCTCAATTTCAAAGTGGTGCAAGGAGAAGTTTTGGTCTTGTTGGGGCGCAGCGGTAGCGGTAAAACTACTACCATGAAATTGATTAACAATCTGCTGACACCAAGCAGTGGCGAAATTACTGTCATGGGAAAACCGACAACTCAGTGGAACTCCATTCAACTGCGGCGAAAAATTGGCTACGTCATTCAAGAAATCGGTTTGTTTCCCCATTTTACAGTTGAGCAAAATATCGGTTTAGTGCCAAAATTGGAAGGCTGGGAGGGCGATCGCATTCAATCTCGCGTCCACCAACTGCTAGAATTAGTCAACCTCGACCCCCAGCACTTCGCCAAACGCTATCCCAGCCAATTATCCGGCGGACAGCGACAGCGAGTGGGGGTTGCTAGGGCGCTAGCGGCGGACCCTCCCGTGCTATTAATGGATGAACCCTTTGGTGCTTTAGACCCGATTACTCGCCTGGAATTGCAGCGGGAATTCTATAAATTGCAGCAGCAACTCGGCAAAACTGTGATTTTCGTGACTCATAGTATTCAAGAAGCTTTTTTGTTAGCTTCTAGAATTGGTTTGATGCAAGATGGACGGTTAGTTGAATTGGCTTCTCCCGATGATTTTATGAAATCTCAGCAACCAGAGGCGATCGCTTTTTTGGAATGTTTGCAATTACCTGGAACTGGATAATTAATAATAACGGCTGTAGGGACACGGCAGTGCCGTGTCCGGCAAAGATCGTGGATTAGGACACGGCAATGCCCATTAGTGTCAACTTAAGCTGTCAGCCCGCCAAGTTCATTGGTCATCCCGCGAGTCCGACAGGGGTTGAAACCCCTGTCTAATAGCTAAAGTCCTCTCAAAGAGGACTAAAGAGTTCTTCAGTCCTCTTTGAGAGGACTTGCGCTTTGAGGCAGGGGTTTCAACCCCTGCCGGACTATTGGTTCTACCTTAAGTTGACACCTATGGGCATTGCCGTGTCCCTACACAATTCCAATTACCAAATACCAATGATACAATTTATCAATCGTTATGGCTCAGAAATTATTCATCGTGCGATCGAACACTTATACTTAGTAACAATTGCCATTGCGATCGCGATTGCTTTGGGTATTCCCCTCGGTATTTTAATCACTAGAAAACCTCAGTTTAAAAAGACTATTTTGGGATTTGCTAATATCATGCAAACAATTCCCAGCTTAGCATTATTTGGCTTACTAATTCCAGTACCCATTATAGGCGGCATAGGCGATCGCACAGCAATCATTGCGCTGACTCTGTATTCTCTGCTGCCAATTATTCGCAACACTTATACTGGTATTATCGGTGTCGATCCTGCGATTCGCGAAGCCGGAAGAGGCATGGGTATGACGGATTGGCAACTGTTATTTCAAGTAGAAATTCCGTTGTCAATGGGGGTGATTTTAGCTGGTGTGCGAGTTGCTGCGGTAATTGCGATCGGGCTAGCAACGATTGCCGCTGCGATCGGTGCCGGCGGTTTGGGAGTGTTTATTTTTCGGGGTGTGGCGACAGTGAATAATCAGTTACTTTTTGCTGGGGCAATTCCGGCTGCTTTGATGGCGCTAGCTGCTGATTTTGGGTTGGGTTTAATTGAACAACGGCTGTCGAAAAGTGAGGTAAAAACTATCAATTAAGTAGATGTACCAAGTTAGGTGAGTGGAGATTTTGCAGTCTTTACTATCGACCACTTTGATTTAAGATTGTTTCAATTTGATTTTGTACTTGTTCGAGTTCCCGACGTTTGCCAGCCAGCCAAACTTTTTGGGCTTCGCATTCTTTTTGATTTTGTCGATCGCGCTTTTCCTGCTGTTCCAATAAATTTTCCCACAGAGAGATTGCTTTTGCGATCGCACCGCTACTCGTCTCAACTCTTTCTTCAAAGACTGCAATAATTCTTTCGTGTATCTTATCAAAAATAGACTGTGAAGATTCGTCGAACTTCTCAAACCCTAAATCGCAAACTTTTTCCTTTATTTGCTCTTTAACTGCATCGCCATCTAAGAAACCCAAGCCCAAACCTCCACCAGCACCCGCCGCTAAGCCACCCAAAATAACTCCAATAAAACCCAGCCCTGTAAAAAATAGCAACGCAGTACCGACTGCTGCACCAATGCCTAAACCGCCCATGAGTCCGCTATCTTCTATTTGTGAGATTGATGAAGCAATTCCTCTTCCACTTGTACCAATACCACCCAAATTACCTGCGATAGCCAAATTATTAAATTGACTGACAAGGTTACTACTCAGTTGCTTATCGAACTTTTGAAACTCCTGCCGAATAGCATAAATGTCTTCATTTATTTGACTATTTAAATCTCCGATGTTCTGTTGTAAAATAGACTGTACTTTTTGACTAGCCCAATCTTCTATTTCTTGCGTAATATCTCGCACAAATTGGTCGGAATAATCTTTCGTTAGCTCGTTTTGACTCCACATATGCGAATGCTCAGAAGTCCAGCGATAACTTTTTCTAATCAGGCGTTCTCCCAATCCTTCCACCCATTCATGCCAAGATTCAATAACTTCTTCTACAGATTCCTCCCTCAGTTCATTAGCTAAAAGTCTAATCTTAACATCCCGGCCGCTTGCTTCCGCCATTTGTTCAAAAATCTTCGCCTTATCTCCTTGAGAAACTGTCAACTTTCCTTCTAGGATTTTCCTCTCTTGAGTCAATTCATCGCAGCCAGTATTAATAATTTGCTTCATTCCGGCGGCAGATTGCTGAAGTGCGATCGCCCCTCGTTCAACTGTCAAAAACTGTTCCAGAGATTTGGTAAAATCCTGAAAAGATTTCACATACTCATTTTCCGTCCCATCCAAAGTAGCATCAAGTGCAGATTGAGCCGAAATCAAATGAATCCGGTTTTCACCAGCGATCAAATTTGGTTGTTTCACAAAGTTTTCTACCTTTACTTTTACCTGTTGACGGCTTCCTTCCCGACGCAGCAAATCAGCAAAATTAACTAAAACAAAAATATTCTTCGCCGCTTCATCATCTTTCCCCGGATTCAACTTTTTTTTCAAATCCAAAAGTAGTTCCCGCTCTTTTTCTGTCAAAGCATTTTGAGCGTTAGTCAAGAAAATCACAGCATCAGTTGTTTTGAGAACCTGTTCAGTAACTAAAGTGCGTTCCGGGTGTTCGTTCAATCCGGGAGTATCAATAATTTCTACACCATTGGTACACAATTCGAGATTCGGATGCTCGAAAATGATTTCTTTGATTTCTGAATTGACAATTTCATCTCCAAAAGAACCTAAAGCCGCTTCCTCTGAAATCGAGGCTTTATCTTTATATTGCTGGGGTGAAATCTCCTCTTCGCGTCCGTCTTTGTATTTGCAGATAACCCGCTGCTGTGGCCCGTATTTTAAAACTGTCACCGTACCGCTACAGGCAATATCCCGCACCGGTTGAATTTCTTCGCCCAACAAAGCATTGAGTAAAGTAGATTTTCCTTTGTTAAACTCGCCGACAACAGCAACGCGAAAACATTGAGATTTCAATCTCTGAGATATTTTTGTTACTTCTGCTGTTAAATTAGGAGATAGCACGTTGCGATCGCTTGCATCTCGCAGAGTTAAACCTAGTTTTCCACAAACAGCATCCAGTTGTTGCCGATACTTTTGAAATTTTTTCAACTCCTGATATGACGAGACTGAATGCTTGCGATTTTTTTGCTGTTTTGGTTTTGCTGGTAAATGTTGGCTAATGTGACTAGCAGCACGGACAAACATAGAATCGAGAGCTTGAAATCGTGCTGGAGCGAGCAACGAGTGAACTTCTGCTAAAGTTGCTGTATCCCTTATTGATTGACTGCTAAAACTCGCTTCCAAAACAGTCAAATATCGTGCATCAACTCCGAGTCGATCGGCAATGAGGGTCAAATACTGTTTTTCGCGATCGTGCATGGTTCCATCTGCGGCCGACATCTGATAGCCAAAACTAATTAGCAGCAGTCTTTCCTCCTCAGAAAAACACGCTGTCAGCGCCAGCAACTCCGGCAATTTCTTGTAAATTTTATGTTCCCGCACGCCCTTAACCATCAGCATCGCCAATTGTCGCAAACTGTTGTTAGCGGGGATAAGTTCCGTCAAAGTTGTCCGCAAGTGCTGGATTTCCTCAGCGTCAACCGTACCGTCGGCATGGATGACTCCCAACAACACCGTCACCAGCCCCGCCAGAAAAAGCACAGGCGGAGTAATATCCTCTTTTCGGAGTTTTTGCCCGGTCAGCAGCGAAACAAGCTCAACCGTTTGGTGACTAATTAGCGAAGTGTCCATTTGCAGGGCCTATTGATAATTTTTTTTTATTTAAACTATCATAATATATTAGTTATTCTGTTGGTTGCTACCAGGGTAAAAATTGATGATGAACTTTGTATTTCCCGCAGCGGTACAGGCTGCGATCGAGGCTGGCAAGTACGTTCAAGTGTTTACATCCGCTGGAGTGCCGATCGGCATAGCGAGAGATGCAGCGACGGGACAGTTTGCCGCCCAGGCCGTTGGTGCGGTTGTCAACAACAGCCCGCTATCGCCGTTAGTGTCTCCCGTGCAGCTTGCAATGGGTGGCTTGCAGATGTACCAAAATCACATGGGCTTTCAAGCCGTCCAAAACAGTTTGGGCGTGCTGCAAGCGACAACAGCCGTCATTGGTGTGGGAGTTGCGGCTGGGGTAGCTTTGTCTGCGGTAAATTTGCACCAAACATTGAAACTAAAAAAAGCGGTAGAAAGGCTGGAAGTTAAAGTAGAAAATGGTTTCATCAATTTAGAACAACTTGTGAAAGGCCAAGGCGCCCAAATTAAGCAATTAATTGCCGAAGTGGTTGCAGATATAAAATTTGACAACCATCGCCTAGTGTTAGTGCGGGCTTACGGGTTATTTAATCAAGCAATTCAACGAATGCGATCGGCTTTGCAACTGCAAGATATCAACCGCCGCAACGCTGAAATTGATGCGGCGCGGGGGATGTTGTTTGAAGCTTTAGCAGATTACAGAAATCCGCAGTTGTTGTCAGAAACTTGTGCGGCGGGACAGTTGCGTCGGTTAGAGTGCAGTTGGACGATCGAGCAAAGTATTATTGCGACTTATCAGGTGCAAAATGAGTTTGGTGCTGCGGGCGATCGCATCTCTCAGCTTCAACAACAAATCCGTCAAGACGGCCTCGGTATTATACAATGCTGCGACTCTGACGACGAGCTAGATTTTCTGTTTCCTGAAATCACGCGCATTCACAATCACGATTTAGTTGTATTAGAGACTTGGCAAAATCAGATTGACTGGATGAAAGCTTTGCCGCCAAGTGAATTAAAACAGTTACAAAGTGCTGATTTAAGTAAATCTGACTCGACTGTTAAGGTGGATAAAAATTCAGCCACAACAGCTTTAGCGATACCCGATGAACAGTTATTTTATGAAAATTTGCGGCCGAAGTCTCATTTTTATGCGCTTCGCACTCAACTGGAACTAATGCTCGATCGGCAGCAGCGTGAAGATTACGAAAATTATATCATTAAGCAAGGGGAAGTAGCGGGTCATAAAAGTTTAGTATTGTCGAATTTGGAAAAAGCTTCTGATTTGGCTGTGGCTAATCTCTTTTACTATTTCAGAGTCCGGGATGAATCGGAAGAGGAATTAGAATTAGCGAACACCCCATAAAAGCGGTAGAATTCACCTGACGGCATCATTGTCACCCATCCTGTAGGCAGGGCTGTTTCATTCTCCAAAAAACCAGGATTTTGTAGGGGTAGTGCCCCCGTGCCCAAGGAGTGTCAACTTAAGCCTGAAAGCCCTGAAAAATCTGGTTTTTACCTGAGTCTAGATCCCCCTAAATCCCCACCCCCCCCTAGCCCCCCCCAAGGGGGGAAGGGGGACTTTGACCGGACTCCTGTCCCCCCCTTCTTAAGCTATGCCTTACTCACATCTTTCTTAACAAAATCAGGCTTGACATCTGGGGGGGAATGGGTGGAAACTAATTTCCATGTAGCAGCAATGTCATGCAAACGTTGCCAGCCTCGCCAGAGGGTCTT
>NZ_JAHRFC010000141.1:0-7939 GCF_020883015.1 Microcoleus sp. CAWBG640 | reverse complement strand
TTGACAACTAGAGAATACGACAACTTACAGCAAGAACTGCTAGTGGTGACTAAAAGTTTGTCCGACTTTTTGGCAAAACGAGAAGCTTTGCGGATAGATGCGGCTCAGCAGCAAATACCTTGGGTACTAATTAACCCTCCAGAAATCCCCTTAGATAAATTCGGAAAATATATAACTTCAACGGTCAAACAAACTCGCAAACAGTTAGTCCTAGCAGTGGTTTTAAGTAGTTTGCTGGGGATAGCGATTGGGTTACTGGTGGAGGTACTCAATAATGTGTTCCATACTCCTGAATCCTTGAGAATGGCAACAAAGTTTCCCATAATTGGAGTAATCCCATTGACGAAAAAAATCAAGCGCCGCTCTCCAGTTAGAACTAGGAAACTCACCTCGGTGAAAGCAAAAAATGCTCAGCCAGTCGATGCTAAACCTCCTATTCCCAACCTGGGAGATACGGGGATTTTTAGGGATTCCGACTATACGTTTTTAGAAGCATTTCGATCGCTCTACACTAATATTAACTTGCTAACTGCCGACAGACCAATTCGATCGCTCTTAGTCAGTTCCGCCTTAGACGGAGACGGAAAATCGACAGTAGCCCTGCACCTAGCGGCCACAGCCGCCGCGGTCGGGCAGAGAGTATTATTAATAGATGCAGATTTGCGTTCTCCGCAACTGCACATTAAGTTAGGACTACCAAACCTGCGGGGGCTCAGCGAAGTCATCTCTACAGACCTCAGTCTTAACGAAGTCATTCAGCGCTCTCCCTCCGAGGAAAACCTGTTTGTACTCACCGCAGGTCAAATTCCTCCCGATCCGATTAAGTTTCTCTCCTCCAAAAAAATGCAGTATCTGATGGAGCAATTTCAAGCATTTTTTGACTTAGTGATTTACGACTCGCCTCCTCTAGTCGGCTTGGCAGATGCCCACTTGATCGCAGCTCACACTGACGGTACGGTATTGGTGGTGAAAATTGCCAAAACCGACCGAGCCCAAGTTACCAAAGTCTTGGAAGAATTAAAAATTTCAGGAGCTTCCATCTTGGGAATGGTTGCTAACGGCTTAAAAAGTTCAGGTCAAAACTACCGCCAGCGCCCAGCACTTATAGATGCCCTCTACGAGCAAAAACTACCCGTTTTAGATCAAAAAAATCATAATTGACAAACGGTGCTCTCATCCGAGTGATTTCTTTAGTCTGGCGTCAGGGACCGTGGCTGCGAAACCGAAAACCAAACTAAATCAGCAATTTTTGACAAAAGTACCATTTAAGAAAGAAAATGATAGACTAACGAACATAGCATGGTGTGTCAAGCGAGATTTCGCGGATGTTTAATTTCGCGCTAATCCTGAAAAACATGATTGGGAAACGAGGCAAAGTGGGTAAACTAAATCCCAAAGAGCAAAATTTCAATCAAGCTAACATATCTTTTATTGTGAACGTTTCAACCCAGAAACTTGGTAAGGACTATTCTATGAGTACAGTTATGGTTGTTGATGATAGCGTAACTCTGCGGGAGATGATCGCTGACTTGCTCAAAGGTAGAGGACTGAACGTCACGGTAGCTAGTGATGGCGTAGAAGCTCTAGAGCAAATTAAGACAAATCGCCCAGATTTGGTAGTTTTGGATATCGTGATGCCCCGGATGAATGGCTATGAAGTTTGTCGCCGACTCAAAAGTGACCCCAAAACTCAGAGTTTGCCTGTGGTAATGTGTTCGAGCAAAAGTGAGGAGTTCGATCGCTACTGGGGTATGAAACAAGGCGCCGATGCTTACATTGCTAAGCCCTTTCACCCCCAGGAATTGGTAGGCACGATCAAGCAACTGCTGCGGGCTTAAGCTTGAGGCGATCGCCACAGGAAAAATCCTGTTGCGTATTTCCGATACTTTTTTGCTAACAAATGCTAACAAACATATAAGTTAAGACATGCTCTTAACAAAGGGGTATCAACCAATGCCCGAAGGAAAATCCCCCTTTCTCCCGCTCGTGGCACTTGTGCCCCATCGAGCCCTGCGTTGAAGTACCGATTTAACAGGCAACTGGAAGTAGGACTAGACTGTAGAGTCTAAGGATAAGGGGAATGGTTGTCAAAATTACAAGGGTTGACATATTCCCATTAATGTGCATTCCCAAACTAATCGCGGCTGTACATAGTTGAGTAAATATTGTCGCGCTTTTTCTAAAGGCTCTAAGGGCGATCGACTAATTCCCCCTGCCAAAAATTGCTGCCAGTAACAGTGCTGTAGATAATCGATTAACCATAACTGAGATTCAGTATCCAAAGTTTTATCAATTTCCTTTGCCAATTCCAAGGCCGATCGCACATTTTGAGGCAACTGCTTAACTTTTTGTAACAAATCATCCGGCATCGATTGCAGTTGCTGCCAAATAGCAATTGCCTCTCCAGGACTTCCCTGGGCCATTCCCATCACCTCAGCATGGGACAAAATCTCTCCAAATCCCCTTTCCTGCAATACCAGTGCCATCGCTGCGGGATTCAGGCGATTAAACTGAATTTTTTGACACCGTGAAATCAAGGTTGGTAGCAAAGATTCCACAGTCGGAGCCATTAAAATTAGCGCAGCTTTTCCCGGCTCTTCCAAAGTCTTCAATAAACCATTGGCAGCCCCCTCACCCATAGTTTCTGCTTGCGACAACACGACAATAGAACGGGCAGATTCTAGGGGTGGTCTACTCAGAAAATCACCGATTTCTCGCACCTGTTCTAGTCGAATTTGGGGCGGTGATTTGCGCTTCAAGCCCGCTTCCTCAGCTTCCTGTGCTGACAGCCGCTTGCCTTGATTCATGTAAGTGGGTTCTACCCAGAGCAAGTCTGGGTGATTTCCCAGTCGCACGCGGTTTTGCACCGAGGCTATTAATTTGGGTTCTGTCAGATTTGCCGAGAATAAAAGCTCAATAAAACACCGAGCCGCTAAACTTTTGCCGATCCCGTTAGATCCCACAAATAAATAGCCGGGAGCAATGCGGTTGCCAGAGACGGCTTGAGTGAGTAATTCTACTGCCTGGTTTTGTCCGATTAATGATTCAAAATAATCCATAATTCAAAACTCCGAACTCTTTCCATATCCCCAAGCTGCCAACTTACCACTTAAAATAGTTTGAATTTCCTGGGCGACCTCATCCTCGGTGCGATCGGCATTTATGCGCATAATTCGATCCGGATTTTGTCTAGTCAACTCCGCAAAACCTTGTTGTACCCGCTGGTGAAATGCCAAATCAGCTTGCTCCATGCGATCGCACTCTCCCCTAGCCCTAGCCCTCCCTAACCCTTTTGACACATCGATATCCAGCCAAAAAGTTAAATCACTTTGCAAGCCCCCAGTAGCAATGGCGTTCAGTTGCTCAATTAAGTCTAAATTAATACCACGGCCGTAGCCCTGATAAGCAATAGTAGAATCAGTAAAGCGATCGCACAAAACCATCGTCCCCAGGGCTAACTTCGGTTTGAGAAAAGTTTCGACGTGCTGACTGCGATCGGCAGCATACATCAGTAATTCCGCTCGATTTGATACTAATTCCTCCGACCCAGGCTCCAGCAATAACCGTCTGAGTGCCTTTCCCAGTTCAGTCCCTCCAGGCTCACGAGTAGCAACAAAATTTTTGATTGTAGAGCAGTTTTTCGGCAGCCAATGTATCAACCGCTGCATTTGTGTAGTTTTTCCTGCACCTTCAACTCCTTCAAACACGATCAGTTTCCCTTCCATTGACTTCCCTTTGAATTCTGATAAAATAAATCGTTATTGTACTGTATATCTCTTAGATGTTAGGTATGATGATAAGGTCTGAATGCCTCACCGCGGGAGTTTTTTTATGGCTCGTTATACTGGTTTTTTTATCGTTGCCGTTCCCATTGACCGTCTCCGTCACTCTTTGATTGAGATTTTAGAGTCATGCAATCTTGATATTATCTACAATACAGGAGATTCTCTCCTGGCTCGCGAACTTCCTGGTCAAGTTTCTATACCCAAGCTCGTCACCGCAGAAGTCCTAATTGAGCAAAACACGAGCAGCGATTCAGAAGTTCGCATGAATTTCGTGATTAAAAACGAGGAACTCCCTCTCAAAACCAATAACCACTGCCGTCAAATGTTTGAGCTAGTCACTCAGTCGATTATGAGCAACCGTAACTGGCGGCTCTTAGAAAGTATGGCACTTTAGTCATTAGTCATTAGTCATTAGTCGTTAGTCATTAGTCATTAGTCATTAGTCAGTATTTTTATTGAATTCAGCCTTCAGCATAAATACCTTCTGCCTTCTGCCTTCTGGAGGAATGAGTTCTTGCCTAATGACCAATGACTGAGGATTTTTACCTAAAATCGGTAAATTTAAGACCTAAATTCGCGACGCAGCAGCAAAGAATTGGTAACAACGCTAACAGAACTAAAGGCCATAAATGCACCAGCAGCCGCAGGGCTGAGTAAAATTCCCATTGCCGGCAGTAAAAGACCAGCAGCTACCGGAATTCCGAGCATATTGTAACCAAAAGCCCAAAACAGATTTTGGCGAATCTTCTTCAAAGTAGCGCGACTCAGTTCGATCGACTCCACAACATCCATCAAAGTATTTCGCATCAGGACAATCTGAGCAGTTTCAACAGCTACATCAGTCCCACCATGTAACCCCACACCAACATCTGCTTGAGCCAAAGCGGGAGCATCATTAATTCCGTCACCCACCATCGCCACTTTCCGGCCTTCGGCTTGCAAAGCCGCGATCGCCCTTGCCTTCCCTTCGGGCCGAACTTGGGCCAAAACATCTGTCGTCGGCAAATCTAACTGGTTGGCGATCACAAACGCCGCCCCAGGCGTATCCCCCGTCAGCATCATCACCCGCAATCCCATAGCCCGCAAACGCTCCACCGTCGCCTTAGCATCCGGTCTGAGAGTATCTTTTAGCCCGATTACCCCCAGCAAAACGCCCTCACAAGCTACATAAACCGCCGTTTTGCCTTGAAAAGACCCACACAGTTCTGTAGCAATAGGGACCCCCTGCTGCGTCATCCACTCCGCATTCCCGGCGAACACCAGTCGGCCCTCCACCACAGCCGAAACCCCCAATCCCGGTGCCGTGTAGAAATCCTCAGCAGCCAGCAGTGGCAAAGCTTGTTGTTGAGCTTCCCGCAAAATCGCTGCGGCGACGGGATGACAAGAACCCATTTCCACAGCCGCGGCGATTTGCAGAAGTTGGGAGTCAATGGTAAAACAGGCATCTTGCCTGTGGCTAACATTCAAATCTGAAGTCCCATCCAACCCAGAACTCTCAAAAATCGGCAAATAATCTGTGAGTGTGAGCTCTCCGGTAGTCAAAGTACCAGTTTTGTCAAAAACCACCGTATCTAATTGATGCACCCGTTCCAAAACATCACCACCGCGAATCAAAAGCCCGCGCTCCGCCCCAATCCCAGAACCAACTAAAATTGCAGTTGGGGTAGCCAGTCCCAAAGCACAAGGACAGGCAATGACTAAAACGGCGATCGCCAATTTCAAACTTAACAGCAAAGGTGATTGATAATCAGTAATTGGTAATTGGTGGCCCATGCCCATTGCCCCATGCCCCATGTTCATGGCCCCATGCCCTAAAAGCACAGATGGCCACAGATGAGTTCCGGCAAAATACCAAAATAGGAAGGTTAAAGCCGATATCGCCATTACCCCATAGACAAAATATCCCGCCACAGTATCCGCCAAATTTTGAATCGGCGCTTTCCGAGTTTGGGCAGCTTCCACCAAAGCCACCATTTGAGCTACAGTAGTTTCCTTACCCGTGCGAGTTGCCCGGATCACGATCGCCCCGGATTGATTGATAGTTCCCGCCGCCACGGGATCTCCTGTTTGCTTCAAAATCGGCATCGATTCCCCAGTCAGCATCGACTCATCTATGGTTGTTTTACCTTCGCAAACTTCCCCATCTACCGGAATTTTGTCCCCTGGTAAAACTTGCAGCCATTCTCCGACTCGGACGCGATCGGCTGGAATTTCAATATATTGTGGATTGTAGACCGGAGATGGCGAGTCCAAATCTAAAATCGGCAATTTAAAATCAACTAAGCGCGCAGTAGCTGGTTGGAGTGCGATTAAAGCTTGTAGCGCTGATGCGGCGCGCTGTCTAGCTTGCTGTTCCAGAGTTTTTCCCAACAAAATAAAGCCCAGCAGCATCACCGGTTCGTCAAAAAAGCATTCCCATCCCATCTGGGGAAACATCAGTGCCGCGTTGCTAGCAGTGTAAGCTGTGACAGCGCCTAAAGCTACCAGAGTATTCATATTCGGTGCATTTCGCCACAAACTGCGGCACCCGTCCACTACAATTCGGCGCCCAGGTAGTAGTAAAGCCAGGGTTGCGAGTCCCCAGTGAAACCAAATATTGCTTAAAATTGGGGCTTTTGTTCCCAATACGTGACCTGAACCTGAGAGAATAATTAAGATTAGGGCGATCGTTAATTGTCCTATTTGCTGTCGAATTTCTTGCTGTCGCCTTTCAATTATCGCCACCTCCATTTCTCGCTGATTTCCACCTGCGCGAGATTGACTGGGAAATCCATTATCAGTTAACTTTTTGGCTAAGGCGTCAGCATCGACTACCCCCGGTTGGCACTCAACCGTTGCTACTTCTACGGCTAAGTTAACGCAAGCTGAAATTACCCCTGAGTATTGCATTAGTTGGCGTTCAACTGCCTTGGCGCAGCCTGCACACTTCATACCACTGACATCGAAAGTCACAATTTCAGGTGGTGGTGATGATTCTGGGACTGAGATGATTGACGATCGCATTTCAGGAACTGTGTTTGCCATAAATTGCCTGGGAATTATTTAGAATTGATTACAATATCTCGGTATTGGTCATTTTTTTAACAGACATTTCCCAACAAGCCTGTTAAGAACGGGTATCGGGCCTGTTCCACAAGAAATAATGATGGGAGATGTCTAATCTACTTCATGGATAAATATCTGTACTTTGAGAGTAAATAAAAAAATCGCCATCTACCGAAAGTGTTAGCTTTTTTTAAGCCTTGGCATTTTTGAGTGATACAAAATCCTGTCTTCATCGTCCTGTCTTAAACTCTCTATTCTCTTCCTTCGCGTACTTCGCGCCTTCGCGGTTAAATCACCTGACGGTACAACCGGAATTGATAGGAGGAGGGAGAGAGTGCCAATTACCCATTACCCATTACCCATTGAAATTAGAGTCTAGGAAGGAACACACCCAAATGAGCGTACAATTAATTAAAGGTGGCAGATTCAATCTTTCTCAAGAAGTTCCGAACTTAAAAAGACTAGCCATCGCCTTGGGTTGGCAAGTCAATTTATCACACACAAACTGTGACATTGATGCTTCAGCATTTATGTTAGGCGCTGATGGCAGAATCCCCCACGAAGACTACTTAGTATTTTATAATAATCCTAAATCCCTAGACGGTGCTGTGAAACAATCCGGCACGGATAAATCTTCGCCCAGAAAAGGATACATTAACACCCTCTACAGTGTAGATTTATCTCTAATCGATGCCACTATTGAAGAGATTGTGCTGATTGTCACTATCCACGATGCTGAATCAGTAGGATTAAATTTTAGCAAAATCCAGAACGCCTTTATTAGTCTATACGATCGCGATCGCAAAACGGAATTGACTAAGTACGAATTAAAAGAGAATTTTACATTAGAGACAGCTTTGGAATTTGGACGTTTGTATAAAAAAAACGGAGACTGGAGGTTTCAGGCCGTAGGACAAGGATATAAATCAGGATTGCGAAGTTTTGTGGAAAAATATTATGTAGAAAAGTGATGGCTAAAGTCCTCACCGAAAAACGAGCGGGAAGCCCCTGGCTTTAGACATGGGGAGGAACGTGGCTGCGACTTGAGTCGCCTACATCTTTTAAGGGCGATCAATCTTTTGATAGTCGCCTAAAAAATGTTTTTTCTT
>NZ_JAHRFC010000140.1:0-8527 GCF_020883015.1 Microcoleus sp. CAWBG640 | reverse complement strand
TAGAATTAGTCGATCGCAAAGTCCTACTACCACCGCTGGGTTTGGTAACAGTAGCAGCTATCCTACCACAAGAATGGGAATTTAAGTTAGTCGATCGCAACATCAGACAAATCACAGAAGCAGAATGGGAGTGGGCCGAACTCGTCATTCTCTCAGCCATGATTGTCCAAAAAGAAGACTTGCTAGACATCATTCGCGAAGCCAAACGGCGCGGTAAATCAGTGGCTTGCGGCGGCCCGTACCCCACCTCCGTACCCGAAGAACCTCAAGCAGCCGGCATAGATTATCTGATTCTCGACGAAGGCGAAATCACCCTACCAATGTTCGTAGCAGCGGTAAACAGAGGCGAAACAAGTGGAATTTATCGATCGGACGGCATCAAACCCGATGTTACCACAACCCCAGTTCCCCGCTTCGACTTACTGGAATTAGACGCCTACGACTCCATGTCAATTCAATTTTCCAGAGGCTGTCCATTCCAGTGCGAATTCTGCGACATCATCATCCTCTACGGGCGGAAACCACGCACCAAAAACCCCCAACAACTAATCGCAGAATTAGACTGCCTTTACAACCTAGGCTGGCGGCGCGGCGTGTTCATGGTAGACGACAACTTTATCGGCAACAAACGCAACGTCAAACTATTGCTAACCGACTTAAAAATCTGGCAAGAAGAACACAAATTCCCCTTTACTTTCAACACAGAAGCATCCATCGATTTAGCCCAAGACCAAGAATTGATGGAGATGATGGTAGCTTGCAATTTCAATGCAGTATTTCTAGGGATTGAAACTCCCGATGAAGAAAGCCTGCAAATGACCAAAAAATTCCAAAATACCCGAAATTCCCTGATAGAATCCGTAGAGTTGATTGCAAAAACAGGTTTGCGAGTCATGGCCGGATTCATCATCGGATTTGACGGCGAAAAACCCGGTGCCGGTCAGCGGATTGTAGACTTTGCCGAAGCAGCAGCCATTCCCAGTACAACCTTTGGAATGCTGCAAGCTTTGCCCCACACTGCATTGTCCCACAGACTCGCCAAAGAAGGGCGACTGCGCGACAAATCTGGTAATCTCAACCAGACTACTTTGATGAACTTCATTCCCACGCGGCCCTTAGAAGATATTGCGAGGGAGTATGTCCAAGCATTTTCTGATGTATACGATGCCCAGAAATATTTAGACCGAACTTATCGGCATTTCTTAATGTTAGGCGCACCCACAGCCAAGATACCCGCTCGAATTCCGAGTTTGATCGATTTGCGGGCGCTGCTAACAGTGGTTTGGCGACAAGGAGTCAAGCGTAGCACTCGCTGGAAATTCTGGCATCATTTGTTCAGCATTCTCAAGCGCAATCCTGCGGTTTGGGATCATTACTTGACGGTGTGTGCCCACAACGAGCATTTTCTGGAATACCGTCAGATTGTGCGGGATGAAATAGAAGCTCAATTAGCTGAATTTTTGGCTAATGAATCTCAGACAGTATATCAAGAACCTGTAGCTGGGGAAAAAGAAGTGCAAGTAGTTTAGAGTGGGAAGATTTGAAGATTCTCTAATATCAAATCCATTTCGATGGGAATGATGAGCGTTCTTGGGTAATTGATAACTGCTAATTGCCCCGATCGCTTTTTTGATAGCTCAAACACTTGCTGTTATTGATTATTGCTTCTTGCTGATTGCTGCTACATCCAGTGGGGGCCGGTTTATTTAGATGGTTTGTCATCGTTATTTATGCTTGGTGAAACCCGCTCCTGCCCGAATGTTAAGCTTGCCGTAGTTAGGAAATATTTATCATGCAAAATAATACCCTACAATCTCCATCTCAGAACACGGAAAAAACTCACATCCGCCAGTTGGGAATTAATCTCAATCACTGGTATACTGTGGCTCGCACTACAGAAGTCACAACTCAGCCACTAGCTGCGATGGTCTGGCATCAGGCCATCGTCCTATTTCGCGATAGTTCAGGCAAAATCAACGCTTTAGAAGACAGATGTCCGCACCGACAAGTTAAACTTAGTCACGGTAAAATCAAAGGTGACTTAATAGAATGTGCTTACCACGGATGGCGCTTAAATACCAGAGGAGAATGTGCAGAAATAGATTATTTAGCAGAAAATCAAAAGCTACCTAACTGCAAAATTCGCTCCTTTCCAGTCAAGGAAGAATCTGGTTTTATCTGGATATTTCCCGGCGATGAGACCAAAGCCGAAGAAATTAATTTATTGAGCTTCCCAGAGTGGGAACATCTCAATTATATTGCCACAGTTGCAGTAATTGACTGTCAGGCACACCATTCATTTTTGATTGAAAATTTGATGGATATGTATCACGGACATTTGCACGAAGACTGGCAAGCTTGGGCCAATCCTGTGCTAGATTCTTTAGAAGAAGATGAACACCAAGTAACGGCTCTTTACCAGGCCGAAAGTTATTACAAAATAGATAAAATTTGGTCAATCTCTCAGTTATTATTTAAATCTTTGCGACAACTGCACCCGGAACCTTTAGAGGTGAGTTATGTTTACCCCCACTGGGTTTCCACTTTGGGCAATGACTTTAAGATTTATTGCTTGGTTTGTCCGGTGAGCGAGACGGCAACCCGTGCTTATTTAATTCACTTTACCTCATTAAATGCCTTTTGGCGACTGCACAAATTGCCTGTGTGGTTCCGCAGGTTTATTAAAGATATTTGTTTCGGTGCGGCTCAAAAGTTATTGGATGGTTTGGTGCGGCAGGATGTGTTGATGATTGAGGAAGAACAACAGGCTTTTTTACAAAACTCAGAAAGAAAAAATCATGAATTAAATCGGGCTTTAGTCAGCGTGCAAAGGTTGATGAGAAGTCAGGCGGAAAATTTGTAATTCTGCTGATTGACAGATGATAAAAATAGCTTTTTGAGCGAAGTCAAACTTTGCCTACCCTCCCCGTCCTTTCTGCGTATTTTAGTGGCATAATATGACTGTTAATCACAAAACAATTACAATTAGAAATAAATCTTTCGAGTGGGGAAAACGCACTTATTTAATGGGCGTTTTGAATGTTACCCCTGATAGTTTTAGTGATGGTGGCGATTTCAATACCATAGAATCGGCTCTAATGCAAGCTGAAAATATGGTAAAAAACGGGGTTGATATTATTGATATTGGTGGTCAATCTACCAGACCCGGTGCAGCCGAAATATCCTTACAAGCAGAACTGGATCGAGTCCTTCCAATTGTCCAAATCCTGAGAGAAAAAGCAACTATTTTTGCAGATATACCTATTTCTGTGGATACTACCAGATCCATGGTTGCTAAGGCGGCTGTGGCTGCGGGAGCTGATATAATTAACGATATTTCAGGAGCTACCTTTGACTCAGCAATGCTGTCAACCGTTGCCAAGTTAAAAGTACCAATAATTTTGATGCACCTTCGGGGAACGCCCCAAACCATGCAAACACTAACCGATTATCACGATTTAATTGGCGAAATTAGCGAATTTTTAGAAGCTAGAATTGCGGCAGCCGTTGCAGCAGGTATTCACACATCTCAAATAATTATCGACCCCGGTATTGGCTTTGCTAAAACTCACAGTCAGAATTTAGAAATTCTGCGTGATTTGCAGAAATTTTGTTATTTAGACTGTCCGATTTTAGTCGGAGTCTCGCGAAAAAGCTTCATCGGCAAGATTTTGAATCAGCCCGAAGCGAAACAAAGAGTTTGGGGGACAGCGGCGGCTTGTACAGGTGCGATCGCGAATTCGGCGGATATTTTACGAGTTCACGATGTCAGAGAAATGCACGATGTCTGTCAGGTAGCCGACGCCATCTTCAGAAATCAGTCTTGACTAGCGTGAGTATCGATAACTTTCATGTCCTCATGGTGAGAGTGCGGTTCAATATCAGACATAGAACCCATCAACTCGTTAAGAGCTTCTGTCATGTTTTTTGGGTCCATAAACAGAATTTTGGCGTTATCGCTTTCGCCCAATTTTTGTTGAGCATCTAAGTATTTTTCTGTTACTAAGTAATTCAAAACTTGCTTACTATTGGGATGGGAATCGAGAGCCTCCACTAAGAGTTTCATGTACTCCTTAGTACCAGTAGCTTTATTGACCATTGCTTGCCACTCGCTCTTGGTTGCCTGCTCCAATTCCATAGCTTCTTGCACCCTTTTTGGAGGTGTAATGCTTTGAATTTCGACCCGGATGACTTTGACACCCCAAGTTTCAGTAGCTTCGTCCAATTTCTTGAGTAACTGCTTATTCATGTCATCTCTGGAACCGAAAATCTCTTTCATCGGCAACCGACCAATTTCACCACGAAACGTAGTTAAAACTAAGTTGGCGATCGCATTTTCAATTTGATCGATGCCGTAATAAGCTTTCTGCAAATTTACAACTCGCCAATACACCACGGCATCGACGTCGAGAACCACATTATCTACCGTGATGGCTGACTGAGGTTTAATATCTAAAACTCTTTCGCGGGTTGTGTCCACGCAGACTACTTTCTCTACCACGGGACTGATAAAGTGGAATCCGGGCTTGAGAGTGCGCTTGTATTGGCCCAAACGTTCGACTAAAGCTTCGTCGCCGCCGCTGACTATTTTCACAGAGGAGTTAACAGCGTAGCCGAGGATGAGCGCAACGAGCATGGCTAGAATAGACTGCCCCATTTCTACTTTCCTGCTAAGTTTACTGAATAATTGATCGGAATTCTACTCTAATTTAACGCAAAATATGCCACACAGTGCTAAAATATCTCGACTGTTAATAACTTCTTAATAGTGCGCCCCCATTTGCTCAGACTCTGACAGGGTGTGAAACCCAGGATATCAAAAACACGTTGCCACACAATATATGAAAAACGATCGAGAGTTTCGCCCTTTAAAAATGTTGATCTGGATCGCCCCAAGCATTTTGGCAACGGGAGCAATGGGCGCTTTAGCACTTGTACCAGCGGTACAAGCTGAACCCAGCACCCTCCAAATTTCCCAAAACTTGCAGTCCCAAAACACCCCGCCACGAAGTCCCCGCGGCCCAGTTCGGGAAGTTCTCTCCTACGAGATGAAGGGAGACGAACTCAGGATTTGCAAACAGGAAGGCAACTCCGAGAAAAAGTGCGAAGTTGTGGGCAAAGGATACACAGTAGCCTTGAGGATTGCCAACGACCTTTACAATCAAGGAAACCTGGCGAATGCCGAAATTTTGTACCAACAACTGATTACGCGCTTTCCCAAACAGGGAGATGCTTACTATAAGTTGGGAACCTTGCTCTCAGCCCAAGGTAAAATGAGCGAGGCGATCGCCCAATTTCGACAAGCAATTCAACTAAACCCGCAGCACGCCAAAGCTCACAACGATTTGGGCGTAGCCATGGCCAGTCAAGGGCAATTGCCAGATGCAATTTTGGAGTGGAGACAAGCAATTAAAATTAACAGCCAATATCCCGATGCTTTAAACAATTTAGGAGTCGGACTTTACCAACAAGGAGTCAAAGAAGACCAAGCAGAAGCAGTAGCCAGCCTCAAAAAAGCTCAGGAATTATTCATCAAACAAGGTAGAGTTTCACAAGCCAAGAGAGTCGAGCAAATTTTGCAAGAAATTAATTCGCAATCTAGCGGTTCCTAAGCTGCATAGGTTATGAGTCATGAATTATGCGTTATTGGTGATTAGGACAAACTAATGACTACTGACTACTGACTAATGACTACTGACTAATGACTACTGACTACTGACTACTGACTAATGACTACTGACTACTGACTACTGACTAATGACTAATGACTACTGACTAATGACTACTGACTTCCTAAAGCATTTCCTTCAAAACTTGTAAAATCACATCTCCATCCACGCGATCGCTCACCGCCGCCTCACCCAGGCGCACTGGTAGCACAAACCGCACCTTACCATCCTGCACCTTTTTGTCCAATTGTAAAGTCTTCAAAATCTCCTCAACATCCATACCAGCGGGCAATTTCGTAGGCAAACCAGCCTTTCCCAGCAAAGCTAACTGACGTCGATCGCATTCTCGGTCCCACATTTCCAATTCCACAGCCAACCGACTCGCAGCCACCATACCGATGGCCACACCTTCCCCGTGATTCACCAACTTGTAACCAGTCAAACTTTCCACCGCATGGCCAATGGTGTGTCCGTAATTCAAAATCGCCCGCAAACCAGACTCCTTTTCATCCTTGCTTACCACATCCGCCTTAGCTTGGCAAGACCTGCTCAAAATTTCTGCCAGCAAATCCGCCTTCACGTAGCGCATCTGATCCAAACGCTTGCAACTCTCCAACTTCTCGAACAATTCCACATCCCAAATCACCCCGTACTTAATCACTTCCGCCATGGCCGAGCGAAACTCCCTCGCCGGCAGAGTTTTGAGCACATCCGGGTCAATTAACACCAAACGAGGCTGATGAAAAGCCCCAATTAAATTCTTCCCTAAAGGATGGTTAACCCCGGTTTTACCACCAATAGAAGCATCAACCATCGCCAGCAAAGAAGTCGGAACTTGGACAACATTAATTCCCCGCAACCAAGTCGCAGCAGCAAAACCCGTCATATCGCCAACCACTCCGCCACCCAAAGCCACCATCGTCGAAGAACGTTCTAAGCGATTTTCCAAAGCAGCGCCGTAAATCTTCTGCACCGAATTTAAAGTTTTGTACTGTTCCCCTGGTGGTAGAATACAGTTACCGACATGAAAACCCACCGATTCCAAGGAAGCAGCCGTCTTTTCTCCGTAATGGCGAAAAATCGACTGATTCGACACTAGCAGCACTTTTTTGCCCAAATTCAGCCCACCGAGCATAGTGCCGAGTTCGTCTAAACCGCCCGATCGCACGCAAATATTGTAAGATTCTGGTCCTAAGTCAACTTTAATTACTGATTTCATATTTATCTACTTTAGATATGAGATTTTAGATTATCAGAAAATTGGGTTTAAAACCCCGGCACTGTGACAGAGTTTATCTTAAGTCCTTGGACTACGCGCCCCCTAAGCAGAGTCGAAGGGCAGGATAAACGCAGCCGTTAGGCTTAGCACATCACCTTTGACGACGGCTTTAATTTCTAAGTTTTCAAGTCTAAAAAAATACTTTCAAACCTTCCGGTTAATGCTGATATAGTGTCTATCTAGTATGGTACGCTAGAAGATAAGGTCTTTTTATTGATTGTTTTGGAGAAATTGCAATGACTCTTAGCGGAGCAATAACTTATTTTGGGCTTTTCGGCGGAATGCTGGGCTTGGCGACAGTGTTGATGTTTGGTCTGCGGGCTGTCAAACTCATCTAATTTACTAATTTAGATGCGAGAACCAGAGGATTTTAACCTCTGGTAAAACTATCATTTTGCAGAAGTATTTGCGCAAAAAATCTGTAGTTTGATCTGTAGATTCAGGGCGTAAATACTTCTCTTGAATTTAATCAAGGAGCGATCGCACTTGCTATAAAACACGATCGCTCTTCATCAATTACAGCATTCGTTTTAAAATTTGTTGAACCACCCCATAATAATTAGGATTTTCTAACCCTTTTAATTCATGTTGGATATCTTCCCAATCCCCTAATTTACTTTTCCACATACCATTTTCTTCTTGTAGGGCAGCGTGCTGTGGTTCACCGTTATAGGTGTATATTGCTATCTTTTGAAAGCCCGGTTCAATGTCACCATTATCGCAACATTCATATCCAATAGTTTGATAAGCCTTGATAAAAGCATCCAACGTTAACTCTCTTGGTACACCATCGGGCCAGTATCCATCTGGGTCTACCGGGTCCCATCTACAGTCCTCTTCACCAGCTACGAAAGCAAAGCAATTATAATCTACTGTTTCTTCACTTGTTACTTCATATTCAGTATTTTGTGACATACTCCCACATCAAATCTGAGTACAGATTATGATGTGGGCTTCTTAACAGCCCGATGAAGGGTATGTAAGATTTCCTTCTGGTACGCTTTATCCATAGAACCAACTATGGAAAGATTCCCACTACAGCGTTTTATACTGGGGAAAATGTCCAACCCCAGTCTTTTTAGGTTAATCGCAGCATTAAGATCGCGATCTACCATCAAAGAATTTTGCTCGTCCCAATACTCTCGAATATTGCAATCGGTGAAAACCATTTCATTCCGATAACACAGAAGCATTGAGGTGTAAGCAGGTTTTTGTGAAACGACGACTGCCCCAGTTTTTTCTCCTATGTAGCTCAGCTGATCTGGTTTTTGTTCGAGATCCCGAAAAATTAACGGTACAACAGGCTGTCCCATGCCAATAATTCTTTGATAAGCTGGGTGCATTGATTTTTGTGTAACTAATGACAGCATCCTTGTCTGGTCACGCCATTCTTGTGCAAGGCTATTAAACTCCGCTTCGAGTTCTACGTGACTTTTAATCGGGTATTTATAGGTTTTGATACTCCCCACCGATGAATCGGGGGGATTCTTGATTAAGACCACAAAGGGACTTTCAAAGGCGTTAACAAAGCACCTCTACTGACTTCTTTGAGACAAAGCCCCAAAGTTGCCGCTACTTT
>NZ_JAHRFC010000014.1:0-120749 GCF_020883015.1 Microcoleus sp. CAWBG640 | reverse complement strand
TCTAGGTGTCTATGACGCAGTGGCACCACTCCGATTCCATCCCGAACTCGGTTGTTAAACGCTGCGGTGGCGAAGATATTTGGCGGGTCACTGCCTGAGAAAATAGCTCGATGCCTGGGATTTATTTGCCACACATAATGCCTCTTTCTCTCTTCTAGAAAGGGGCTTTGTTGTTAGACATCTCCTAAAAAGACAGTTAAGAACAGGCACAATGCCTGTTCCAGAGAAATTATGGGAGAGGTCTACTTGATTTTGATGATTTTATACCAAATCTGGGTTGAGCACCGCCTCGATCGCCCTATTTGCTCCTGGTTCCTCGAATCCGAGTTAAGGTTTAAGTACAACCTTAATGCAGTTGTCTTTTTTGTTCTTGAAAGTCTCGTAAGCTTGCGGTGCTTCTGACAAGTTCATGCGGTGGGTAATTACAAAGCTGGGATCAATTTCGCCTTTTTGAATGCGATCGAGCAAAGGCCGCAAATAGCGTTGAACGTGAGTCTGTCCCATTTTCATGGTCAAACCTTTGTTGAAAGCTGCACCTAATGGCACTTTGTCTACGAAGCCGCCGTAAACGCCGGGAATCGAGACTGTGCCACCTTTACGACAAGCCAGGATCAGTTGTCGCAATGCGGTGGGTCGATCGCTCTCCAAGCGCACAGCTTGCTTTGCTTTGTCATAAAAAGCGTCCAGACCCGTGCCGTGGGCTTCCATCCCCACAGCGTCGATGCAGGCGTCAGGCCCGCGCCCCCCAGTCATTTCGGTGACGGCTTCCCCCGCATCAATTTCTTCGTAGTTGATGATTTCGGCTTTGGCCGCAGCAGCCATCTGCAAGCGTTCCGGGAAGCGGTCGATGGCAATTACTCTATCGGCACCCAGCATAAACGCGCTTCTGATTGCAAATTGCCCCACCGGCCCGCAGCCCCAAACGGCTACCGTATCCCCCGGTTGAATGTTGCAGTTTTCTGCCGCCATGTAACCTGTAGGGAAAATATCAGTGAGAAACAATACTTGTTCGTCAGATAGTCCGTCGGGAATTTTCAAAGGACCAACATCTGCAAAGGGAACGCGAGCATATTCTGCTTGACCTCCTGCATAGCCGCCCGTTAAATGCGAGTAGCCAAACAATCCTGCCGGCGAATGACCGTAAATTTTTTCAGCCAATCCAGCATTGGGGTTAGAGTTATCGCACAGTGACCACAAATCCCGGTTACAAAAGAAGCAACTGCCGCAAGAAATTGTAAAAGGAATAACTGCGCGATCGCCCTTTTTGAGATTCTTAACTTCACTACCAACTTCAACAACTTCCCCCATGAATTCGTGACCCAGGATGTCACCGGATTGCATGGTGGGGATGTAGCCATTATAGAGGTGCAAATCTGAGCCACAAATTGCTGTAGATGTGATTTTGAAGATCGCATCTCGCGGATTAATAATTGTTGGGTCAGGTACATTATCAACTCGCACGTCATTTGCTCCGTGCCAACAAACTGCTTTCATTTTTTGGTTCTCCTCTAGTTAGCTACGAACATTTTTTGGTGTTCTCTTTGAAATTTTCGATTAGCTCAGTATCTAAATTAGGGCATTGATTTTCTCAATCTTAAATGTATAAAACTTTACTTATCTCTATCCAAGGTATGATTAAAAAATATATCTTTTGGCTGTTATCGAGACTAAAATTAGTAAAAAATCAAGCTACTAAAATATCGGTTAATTGCTTTAAAGTATGACCAGAAATGCTTGATTCACTGAATACCGAGCTTTGATAGTCTTAGCAATTACTTTTTTTAGAGTCAGGACTTATGCTATGCAAGAAGTTAAAAATTACAGTAAAATTCCTCCTCTTTAAATTATATTTGCGCCGTTCAACCTCAAATCTCGAACCATCCAGGAAGTAAATAAACACTTCGTGCTGGCTTCGCCCACGAGTAGGTCAAAATCGCTAGGAGTAGTGACAGCACAAGAAATTCATCAAACTTGAGTATAAAATCTACATACACCTCAGCTTATCTATAGTAGTAAGGTGGGATGTGTACGGCATCTTACGACTACAGACCAGCTCATTAAGTGTACTGAGTAAGTTGCAGCCTCAAACTTCTCAAGTCAGGGCTCGTCGATATAGATTCGAGGCGGGGCGGGTTTTGGATCACAAGTGCTGCTTAAATGCCGAGCTTGCGCTACAGTTGTGAAAGATTAAAGTTTATCGATCGCCTTTTATGCCTTACACTGCATCTACCCCAACAGACCCCAATCAAGCAAATATTCGTAATGCCGACTACCGCTTACTAGAGTTTAATAAGCTGACACCGATGATGCAGCGGTATGTGGAAGTCAAAGAACAATATCCCCACGCACTTTTATTATTTCGAGTCGGAGATTTTTTTGAGTGCTTTTTCCAAGATGCAGTGACGATTTCGCGGGAATTAGAGCTGGTTTGTACTAGCAAAGAAAGCGGCAAGGAAATTGGACGAGTGCCGATGACAGGAGTGCCACACCATGCACTCGATCGCTACACTTCAATGTTAGTAGAAAAAGGCTATGCTGTAGTAGTTTGTGACCAAGTAGAAGATGCAGCGATCGCAGCTAGAGAAGGCCGTCAAGTCAAGCGCGAAATTACCAGAATTCTGACTCCCGGAACTTTGACTGATGACGGAATGCTTAAACCCAAACAAAATAACTTTTTAGCAGCAATCGTTATAGCTGGAACCCATTGGGGATTGTCTTATACAGATATTTCTACCGGAGAATTTGTCACTACACAAGCAGATAGTTTAGAACAATTAAATCTAGAATTGTTGCGTTTGCAACCGTCGGAAGTGCTAGTACCAACGAATGCTCCCGATTTGGTGACTATGTTGAGACCAGGCGAAAAATCCGATCATTTACCAGAGTGTTTACCAAGTTCGTTTTGTTATTCTTTGCGATCGCAAATTCCCTTTACTTTGGGAGAGGCAAAACAGAGAATCCTGCAAAAGTTCAAAGTGCGATCGCTCGAAGGTATGGGGTGTGGACAGCTTCCCTTAGCAGTACGCGCAGCCGGGGGTTTGCTGCAATATCTCGAAGAAACTCAAAAAGGAAATGCCGTTCCTTTGCAAGTATTACACACTTATACCATCACGGATTTTCTCACACTAGACTATCAAACCCGTCGCAATCTCGAAATTACTCAAACTGTGAGAGATGGGGTTTTTCATGGTTCTTTGCTGTGGGCGATAGACAAAACTAGCACTGCAATGGGAGGTCGGGCTTTACGGCGGTGGGTGCTGCAACCTTTACTGAATATTAAAGGCATTTGCGCGCGACATGACACGATTCAAGAATTAGTAGAAGATAACTACCTGCGCCAAGATTTGCAGCAGTTATTACGCCAAATTTACGACATAGAAAGACTGACTGGGCGCACTGGTTCTGGAACAGCTAGCCCGCGAGATTTAGTCGCTTTAGCTGATTCTTTAAAAAAACTGCCTGAGTTAGCTGCGATTGCAGCCCAAGGTCGATCGCCCTATCTGAAATCACTGCAAAATGCCCCGCCAATTTTAGAAGAATTAGCAACTAAAATTCACGCTCATTTAGTTGACGAACCGCCGATTCATTTAAAAGAAGGAGGGTTGATTCGTTGGGGAATTAATTCCCTACTAGATGAAATGCGGCAAACAGCATCAGCCGATCAGGAGTGGATTGCTCATTTAGAGGCAAATGAAAGAAAACGCACCGGAATTTCTAATTTAAAAGTAGGTTACAATAAAGCTTTCGGGTATTATATCAGCATTACAAAATCGAAAGTAGACCAAGTACCAAATGACTACACGCGCAAGCAAACTCTCACTAATGAAGAACGCTACAGCACAGAAGAATTAAAACAAAGAGAAGTACGAATTCTGACAGCGCGGGAAGATTTAAATCAACTAGAATATGATATTTTTGCTCAAGTACGCGCCGAGGTAGGAGAACACGCCGAAATTATTCGCAATGTTTCCCGCGCCGTGGCCGCAGCCGATGTTTTGTGCGGTTTGGCAGAAGTAGCTGTTTATCAGAATTACTGTCGTCCAAATATGGTTGAAAGTCGGGAAATTAAAATTATTGAAGGTTGTCATCCGGTGGTCGAAAAGTCTTTACCTCCGGGCTTTTTCGTACCTAATTCGGCTTTTTTGGGTCGGGAAGAAGCGCTAAATCGACCGGATTTAATTATTTTAACTGGGCCGAATGCTAGTGGCAAAAGTTGTTATTTGCGGCAGGTGGGTTTGATTCAGTTGATGGCGCAGATGGGGAGTTTTGTGCCGGCGAAAGCTGCTACTTTGGGAATTTGCGATCGCATTTTTACCCGCGTTGGCGCGGTGGATGATTTGGCAACAGGTCAGTCTACGTTTATGGTAGAAATGAATGAAACTGCAAATATTCTCAACCACGCAACACCAAAATCCTTGGTTTTGTTAGATGAAATTGGCAGGGGAACGGCGACGTTTGACGGACTTTCGATTGCTTGGTCTGTGGCAGAATACTTGGCGAATGAGATTCGGGCGCGGACAATCTTTGCTACCCATTATCACGAATTGAATGAGTTAGCTTCTATTTTAAATAATGTAGCAAATTACCAAGTTACGGTCAAGGAATTGCCCGATCAAATAGTATTTTTGCACCAAGTTCAGCCTGGAGGTGCTGATAAGTCTTATGGGATTGAAGCGGGGAGATTAGCTGGTTTACCAACCTCGGTAATTGAGAGAGCAAGACAGGTGATGAAGCAGATTGAGAAACACAGTAAAATTGCGATCGGACTACGGAAGGGTGTGAAGAAAGAGGGGAAACAAGAGTCGGAAGGCGAACAGTTGGATATTTTTGAGGATTGAAATGATTAAATTGCGAGCCGAATCCAGGACTTAGCTATCAATTCTATTTTCAGGTCAGTAATCTGGGCATTACTGACCTGAAAATGACGAAACTGTGATACTATTCTTGAAGATATCAAAAGCTTTAAATAGGAGGATGAGATGCAAGGCAAAAGATTTATCCGAACTCTTCGCTTAAAAAACTTTCTATCCTACGGAAGTGAAGGAGAGGAAATAGAACTTCAACCCCTGAATGTGTTAATTGGCCCCAACGCATCTGGGAAGTCGAACCTAATTGATGCGGTGGGGATTTTACAGTCAACACCCAATGATATAAATACTCCATTTCGGCAAGGAGGCGGTATTGGCGAGTGGCTTTGGAAAGGTGATGAAAAAAATTCCAACAATATTCCAACAGCTACAATCGAGGCAATCGTAGATTATCCTGAAGAAACTACCCCTCTGCTCTATAAAATCTCTTTCACGATGTTAGGTCAAAAACTAGAAATTGTAGATGAAGCTGTAGAAAAGGAAGAAAAATTTGCCCCAAGTTATAAAGATGTATATTTTTTCTACCGCTATCGAAATGGCAATCCAGTCTTAAATACTAGAAAGGTCTCAGAAGAGGGAACAAGTAAAGACACTAATAGCGGAAAACGCCATCTTAGCCGTGACGAGATAAATTTTTCTCAATCAGTTTTGTCCCAAAAACAAGACAAATATTTTTACCCTGAATTAGCCTACTTAAACAATCAGTTTTCCAAGATCCGTATTTATCGGGAATGGAATTTAGGCAGGTATACGCCACCAAGAAGGCCCCAACCATCTGATTTACCAAATGACTTTCTTGAAGAAGATGTAAGTAACCTTGCTCATGTTTTGCACGAGTTAAATTTCCAAGGTTTTACACCTTTGCTGCTAGAGCAGTTGCAAAAGTTTTACGAGGCAGTAGGTGACATCACAACTAGAATTGATGGCGGTACGATACAAACATTTATCAGGGATAAAAGATTCAATAGACCAATTCCTGCTACCCGTTTATCAGATGGTACGCTTCGTTATTTGTGCTTGCTGACTTTGCTGTGCCACCCAAGTCCACCGCCCCTGATTTGTATTGAAGAACCAGAATTAGGGTTGCATCCAGATATCTTATCTACTGTTGCTGAATTGCTAATTGCGGCATCTAAAAGAACTCAAATAATTGTTACTACTCATTCTGATGCTTTAGTTTCTGGTTTGAGTGAAGTTCCAGAATCAGTCTTAGTTTGCGAACAGAATAACACAGGTACTCACTTGCGCCGTCTAGAGCCTGAGCAACTTAAACAGTGGCTGAAAAAGTACACTCTAGGAGATTTGTGGCGGATGGGACACATCGGAGGAAACCGATGGTAAGAGAGATTCGTATTTATATTGAAGGCAGTGGAGATGAAAGTGAAGATGAAAGTACAACAGAAAATATACCTCCAACACGTCCGGGATTTAGGAGTAGAATTCCGGCAGGAAAAGAGACCACAGCGGGGCTGCGAGCGGGTTTTGTTCATCTCTTCAAAGAACTCTACGATTTCGCAGAGAGCAAAGGCATAAAAATCCTGTCAATCATGTCTGGATCTCGCCGCGATGCTTGCGACGATTTCCTAATGAGTGTGGAATCTTATCCAGAGTCTTTTAATGTTTTGCTTGTTGATTCAGAATCTCCTGTTTCTGAAAGTCACACACCTTGGGAGCATTTAAGAAGCAGAAAAGAAGATCAACCTTGGATTTTGGATTCGCTGGGGATTGATGATGCTTGTTGCCACTTAATGGTGCAAACTATGGAGGCTTGGTTTATTGCTGATATTGATGCTTTAAACAAGTTTTATAATGGGGGGTTTAAAGCGGATTATCTTCGTGAAAAGCTGGAAAATCAAAGTGTAGAGAAAGTTCTTAAATACAACTTGACTAAGTGGCTGAAATCAGCCACTGATGAAACCTCTAAAGGTAAATATCACAAAACACGACACGCTCCAAAACTATTAGCACTTTTAGATATTGATAAGGTACGCAAGGCTTCTCCTAGTTGCGATCGCCTTTTTATAACCCTTACCAAAATCATAGAAATGACATAAATACATTGCGTGTATATAAGCCCTATTTACTTCCCATTCTGCAACTTTATTACCTCTTTGTGTACGCTCATCCCAATCTCCAAAGCCTCATTCAACAATCTCCCGTATTCAGTTGCTCGATCGCTCACATCCATCGCCATCAAGGCAGCCAAATTACTTTCAATATTAGCAAATAATTCGTAACGACGACCAATAAACTCCTGATTTTCCCGGAGAATTCTTTCGGTTTTTAAAGCACAAACTAAACTTTCCCTAGTAACGTTTAATGCTTCAATTGCATCCTCTCGATTCATCAAATTGGCTTGGAGATTGCCAACGGCTATTAAGCGATCGATAATATCGAGAGCCTTAATCACCTCATGATACTTGTCAACTTCATCTAGCAAACCAGCCAAGGTTGCTAGAGGCCTTGCCTTTACCCATCTATACAAATTCCAAGCTACAGCAATGGCTACGGACAAGCCCAAGGTTAGTTGTAAAACCCAAACAAATATCTGAGAATCGCTAAAGGAACCAACTTTATGTTGAGTAGCCAGTAAAGCAACAGGGAGGGAAACCACTAAGGTTACGCAAAATATCAGCAACTCATTTAACAGCATAGAAAATAGCTTTCTGCTGTCTCCGAAAGCGCCATGTCTGTAAAAATTACCGGCAAAACCGTCACCCAAAGCTATGCCGCTCAATTCCTCTAACTCCGTTTCAGGAATTAGTAATTCATCTAAGTCCGATTGTATCACTATTTCAAATCTCCTTAATTTAGCATTAATTAAAACCCTCCTATAGACCTAATTGAATCCCAGAGACTCATATAAAAATTGCTTTCTCGGCTTCGGAATAGTTGAAATACCATTCCCGGCGACCCAAAAAAAGGTCTGAGAGTCCATCCCAACTGACTCCCAACAAAGGCATAAAGTCCCAACCAGAAGCGCAAAATATTTAGCCGGATATCCTTGCCTTCAGCATCTTGTTCGGAAAGGAAGTGCATTCCTTGATAAAAAAAACTAATTCCTAAAAATCCTGTAATTGCCATAATGGCAACATTCAACAACAGGAAAAAATTGTAATTGTTACTACTCAGTAAAAAAAATAGACTTACAGGTGCAAATCCAAACATCAAGATGCTAATCATCGCCATTGCTGTCATTAACAATGCCAAATACTGTTCAAAAGTTTGTTTTGAACCAAACATGACATTGAAAAAGTAGAGTGTAGGAAAACAAATAATCAGTGTCAGCAAGTAAAGTGCTGGTAGCTTAATTGCTGACACTAGACATTGCATCCACGTACTAGATGCACCTAAAATTGCTCCATAAATGGAAAAAAATACTGTACTAGAAATCAACAGCCCGAAAATTTTAGATTTGAGCTTAACACCTTCGCGGATTTCTTCTAGAAACTGTTGCCGTTCCCGCAGCAAATACATTACTACTGAAAAATATTTCACGGGTTCTCCTTGTGACTGATGCTACTCCGAATCGGTTATAACTCAAGTTGATTTAGATGTGCAAGAGCTTGTCAGATTTATCTAGTCTCAAGGGAGAAGGGTGAAGGGAGAGCTAAAATTCTCCCCCTCTGGAAATATCTAGCGACAGGTGCGATATTTGATGTGATAAACCAAACCACGGTGAGCCAGATCGAAGGAGTCAACGGTGGCCGTACCAGCACCACTGGCAGTCATCGCAGCATTGACTCTCATGTTGATGCTGTCACCACAACGAGACCAAACATCTGCTACAGTGGCTAAGCTATCTCGAACGTTATAGTTCGTTTCCCCGTTAAAATTCCGGGAAAAAATTGGGCCTCGGCTGCCTGCAAAAAAGTATTCTGCTCTTAAGTTGGCGCTAGTTTTTGGTGCGATATAACCACGATAATCAGCATCGTAGAGAGAAATTTGGAAACCTTGAGGTACTTTGATGGGAATGCTGAGATTACAGCTTTTGCGTTTTTCTGCGGAGATATTTCCCTGGGCTACAAACTTATCAAATAGAATGGTTAGTTCTTGACCATCGGGGCTGACGCTGACACTGGCGGATCTGTCGGGACAACCACTACCACCATAGCTTGCACCTAAGATTTCCACTTTTTCCTGCGCTAAGGCGGAGCTAATGGAAGCAGACATTAATGTGGTGGCCAGTAAGAGTTTTAAAAATTTCATGGAATTTCTCCTAGATCAATTTTGATCTATTAATTAGGGTGTAAAAAACACTCCGTTTGATTGATGAATCAAAATTTAGGCAAACCCTGTCTCATGAGGAGATTACAAGTTTTTTCTTGTTAGCTCAAAAGCTTAGAACTACTATCTACTGAGCTATATGATATTACCTTGCTCAGTGGTTTTTGGATGAGTACGCTCGCTCAATAAATATTTATTCTTTGCTGATACTTTCTAAGATTCATTTCTTCTAAATAAAGTTCCGGAAGATTCCAGATAACAAGTTTGGTTTTCCTGGAAAATAAGAACCTAGAAAGCAGAGAAATTGCTGAGTGTTTAGTCTATCTTTGGGCGTAGGAAAATTTCTGACAATTTTTGAGAGGAATTAGGGCTTGATTCTACTGCGAATGGCAGATGCAGGCGATCGCCTTGGAAGCACGGAATTCTCTTGTTGTGGAGTCTGGGGTGGGCGGTAATATTTATTTTTCAATTAAAATCACAGGCGATCTCAATAAAAAATGTTGCTAAATATTAATAATCAAAAATCCTCTAGTATTAAGACCAGAGCCATTAATTGACGAGCTTGTTTTTTTTGCTTCTGCATATCTTATGACAGGTCAAAAAATGATTATCTGCTGTATACACAAATACATTCATTTAACTATCAGTAGATTAACATAAGTCTTGGTTTGATAATATTTGAGAACCTAAATTGTCATAATCAAACATCAGCTAAAACTTATGGCACGCACAGATTGCAGGAACTTTTAAAATTAGATTCGTAAATTGCATCCTCTAGATGTATTTACTGCATCTATCGATAAAATTATATGTATTTAATAGAAGTAATTCCTGCAATTAGTTAATAGAATAGAGGTATGCTCCTGACCGTTGACGATCGACTACTATTTTTTTGGACGAGGAAAAAATCATGGATACTACCGTAGAAAAAAAAGCCCCACCTCAGCCTGTTGAGCAAGTTAAAATTAAAACCACGAACAGTTTAGAGTTTGAGCTTTGGGCTAAAGCCGTCAAACGCCAGATGATTGCAGCACTCTCTAAAAAGAGCGAAAGCTAAGAGTTCAGGGGCTTTTGTGTGCGAGTTTTGTAAATTGAGTTAAGAAAATAGTTGTTTGTGTTGTTGTCCCAGAAGGGAAGGGGAGAGTGGAAGAGTGGGAGAGGGGGAGAATTGATACTTCTGGCTTCTGGCTTCTGCCTTCTACCTTCTACCTTCTGTCTGGTATTTTTCAATAGCTTAAGAACCCTTCTCAACTGCGGCAAGCAACCGTAGATTTCCGTCTTGAAGCTGCACAGCTTTCACTGTTCCCAAAGCGACTCTTTGTAGACCGTTATTCATCGCCACCTCAATTTTAATTTTCGGGTCGGCGAGTAAGCCAAGCCTGCCCCATAACCACTTGACTTGAGTAGCCGGAAAAGATCTCAGTTCCATATCTAAAAAGGGCGAACTAACCCAGCGGTTCCCGTCGTAGAAACTGGCGACCTGCACCTGATACCAAACTTGTTTTTCTGTCAATTTCAACTGATTTTTAGGTTCTGGTTCCATCCATTCATTGGGATTAATAGTGCTAAGTAAAGTAGCCGAACCCATAATTTGGCTTTTGTGCTGTTCTAAACTTTCAGCTAGGGAAACTGATTCGTCAAGTTTATTGACTAAATTCCGAATACGGTTCCTAGTTTCGCTGTCGGTATCTGATTGTTGATCGAGCCAATTCATCGCCTCGCGAGTCCCATCTTGAGAGGCGATAATGAGTGCGCCCCAAGCTTTGACATCTCCATCACTAGAATTCACTCTCAAAGCTGCGTCTACGCGATTCAAGAGTTTGCCATTGTCATTTTTGAGGGTTTTGGCAATTTCGTGACTGTTGCTAGGATCGGCTTCAAATACCTGCAAAGCCTCTCTCCAGCGACCGTCTATCAACTCTGCGAGAACTTGTTGACCGGGACTGGCCCAAGAGGCGATCGCCTGAGCCTTAGTAATTTTAGCATGAAATTCGATAGTATCTAGCTGAGCTTGGGCCAGAGTCGGCCAATTAGCACCGGCTTTTCCCTTAGCAATACGCATCACATTTAAAGCTGGAGACCACAGACCACTTTTGGCAAGTCGCAAACCATTTTTGTAGGTTTCGTCATTTAAAGCAAATTCTTCCAAAGAAATCGGGTTTAACTGAACAGGATTCGGGACAAATTTGCGCGGGCCAATTTGATAAAGAGTAAATTGGGGTTCCAAACCAACTGTTTGATCGATCGCCAATTGTGGAGACGAACCCTTAACAATTTGTTGCCAATTGGGCGGTTGTCCGGCGGCACTCACCCATTCCAAGAGCGAGATTAAATGATTTTGGCTGGGGTTGTAGCGAACCACCTGTCCGTAGGGAAGTTTTTTATCGCCCCGTACTAATTGACCGCTGACATTAAACCAAATTCCCGAAGTCGGTGCTTTGCCATTAAATCGGCGCAGTTCGGTTAAAGGTAGAGACTGATTCGAGCCAAGATTATCTGACTTGGAGTCAGCTAAAGAAGCGAGTACAAAAGATTCTGCTGGACCTTCTACATTCACGGAACTGGTTAGTTGAAAATACTCGACTTTATCTGAATCTCGATCGGGAAGTTGCACGCGCTTGTATACGCGAAGTTCGACAATTTGACGACAAGGATTTTTGCAGGATGTTGTGGCGTTAACAGTCCTTTCCACCATCACAGGTAAGAGTAAATCAGAAATCGAAGAATCAGTGGAGTTATTGATAGGAAGTGGCAGAGGTTCTCCGGTGACAAATCCCAATTTACGGATGCTAGCTTGAATTTGATCGAGAGTTTGAATAGAATCTCTGGTGGCGAGGGGAAGCCGGGACCATTCCGGCACAAATTTAGCGATCAACTTGTTACCGTTGGGATCGACAATCAGTTGATAACTCAGCCATGCGCCGCCGCCCATCAAAGCAGCGAAGCCACACAACACGCTGAGGGCTGTGAAATTAGCGATCAGTCTTTTCCAGGGATATCTGGCGACGGATGTTGGGGTAGGAGTTTTTGATTTGGGGGTTTTAGATGGAGATGCTGGAGAATTTTGGGTGCGTCGGGCTTGGCGGCGGCGTCTGGTGGGGGGAACTTTGGCATTTTCTGGGGGTTTGGCTCGATTTTTGGAGGGGTTAATTTTGTGTTCCATCGTCAAATTTTAGGATTTAGATTTTAGAATTTATGTTTAAAATTGCCATAGACATGGCCCATAATTATTGTGGAACAGGTCTTACAGTCTTTTAAGAACAGGCTTTTTGCTAGATGTCTAATAGTCGATCGTATTGCCGACCTATGGTATCCCAGGTGTATTGGGTTTCGATGTGCGATCGGGCATTTTGAGACAATTCGTGTCTTAGGTGTGGATTTTCAAACAAAGTGCTAATCGCTTCAACATACTCCTGAACTTCATTAGCGCGCAAGGCCAAGATCGGTTGTGACTCACCGCCGATGGCTAAACCTTCCAAACCTCGATCGCTTGCAACAACGGGTGTTCCCGCAGCCATGGCCTCCAAAGTTTTATTTTTTATTCCCAAACCAATTCGCATCGGGACTACACAAACAGTAGCCTGATGCAAATATTCTGCCACCTTTTGGACTCTGCCTAGAACTTGAATTCCTGCTTGTTTCCCCAAAGCCAAGACGGAAGGTACTGGGGAAGTTCCGACTAAGGTGAGGGTAGTATCGGGATAACGCTGCTGTAGGATTGGCAAGATCTCCAAGGCCAAGAATCTGGCTGCGTCGATGTTGGGCAAATTGTTCATCGCCCCTGCAAAGATTAAGGTGTGTCCTCCCGGATCGATCGCCCGATGGGGAAATTCGACTAAATCAACTCCGTTGGGAATTACCTCAATGGTTGGCATTGAGAAATAGTCTATTCTTTTTTCCATCTTTCTAGGCGACAACAATTGGAGAAGTAATTGCTTGTCTGTGGATGTAGTCGCCACAATGCGAGAGAATTTGGCACAGTAGCGTTTTTCATAGCGGGCTAGGAGGGGTAAATTGAGTCGATCGCGCAGGGGGTTTTCTGATGTGCCTGTTTCTAAAATTTGCTTACAAGTTCCCCAAACTGAACTGTGAATATTTACGACTGTCAGGAGTTTTTGTCGCCACTGTGGACGGACGTAAATCTCGTTAACGCTGTGTTCGCAAGTAATAGCATCGCACTTCCCTGCTGTGACTAACTCATCTACCCAATTCTGCATTGCTGGCGAGTAGCTTGAGAGTACATTGGGAGGTATCCCGGATTGCAAAAATCCAGCAAATCTGCCTAGTTTTCCGACGATTCCATAGAATCCCCCCTCAGTCCCCCCCCAACTTCGGGGGGGTAGTCTTAGCCCCCCCTTGGTAAGGGGGGGTTGGGGGGGTATTTGGGGGTTGGGAAAAACGGCTAATTCTGCAACTTGCTGGCGCAATTCGTGAATTTGTGCATCGGTGACATCGGGCGATCGCAGTGTTCCGAGAATTACATGATGCCGCCGACTCAAATATTTTAATAAATGAAATGTCCTTACCTGAGTTCCTCCGCGGCTTGGGGGATAGGGAAAAGTGGAGGAAAGCATTAAAATCTGCATGGGATGTTCTACAAACAGGACTTAGGCAAAAATCCGTTTTCTGACCCGAATTATGTCATTTTAGGTGGATGACGATGGCTAGGAACCTTGTATTTAGGTTGATAGTGCATCCACTACTAATAAATAAAGTTACCGCCAAGCGATAAGATTGATTAATAAAACCTGTTTAACAATTTTCGCACCTATGGACGAATTATCTGTTAAGGCGCTGCTGGAAGACTTGAAAAACTCCGACGAAAGGGTACGCGATCGGGCGACTACAGAACTCTGGCGCTGTTGGTTTCACCAGAAGGGGGAGTACGGGATGCAAATTCTCAGGCGATCGCAAGTTTCCCTGGATGCAGGTGATGTTCGCCACGCTTTAGATTTGTTAACCAAACTGATTTCTCAAGAACCTGATTTTGCGGAAGCTTGGAATCGGCGCGCCGTACTTCACTATACCCAAGGAAATTATAAAAAGTCGCTCCAGGACTGCTCCATGGTCCTCAAACTCAACCCAATTCATTTTGGAGCTTTGCACGGGCGGGGTTTGTGCTACGCTGCTTTGGGAGAATACATAAATGCAATTCAAGCTTTTCGTCGCGCTTTAGAAATTCAACCTTTTGCGTTGGTCAATCAAAAGTTAATTTTGGAATGTACGGCTCGTTTGAGTTAAAATACCTTAACCTAAAATGTGATAGCAACCTTCTCGGCGGTTAGGATATTCTGAATCAATGAAACTATGACAGTGGCTGCGTTTTCCTTCTTCCTTCTTCCTTCTTCCTTCTTCCTTCTTCCTTCTGCTATATAAGTTTGTGCCCAAAATTAGCGTTTGTATTCCTACTTACAATCGAGTGCATTTGCTGGCTGGTGCGATCGCCAGCGTGCTAGCTCAAACTTATACAGATTTTGAATTAATTGTCTGCGATGACGGTTCTACTGACAGCACAGCGCTGTTAATGTCGGAATTTGTAGATGAAGGGATTAGCTACATTCGTCACCCGTATCATATTGGTAAAAGCAATAATATGCGATCGGGCTTTGCGGCGCATCGGGGTGAATATTTTATTAAATTTGACGATGACGATCGCCTGAGTCCACAATTTTTGGAACGGACATCTGCTATTTTAGATAAAGACCCCAGCATTGATTTTGTGAGTACGGATCACTGGGTGATTGACATTAATAATCACATTGATGAAATCCAGACTAAACTGAATTCGCAAAGATGGGGCCGCAGCTCGTTGTCGGCGGGAATTATTGAAGATTTGTTGACCACGGTTTTTGTGAAACAAAGTTTGCAAATAGGGGCAACTTTGTTTCGCCGGACTGCGTTGGAAGAGGTAGGGTTTCTGCGGCCAAATTGGCAAAATTGTGAAGATAACGATTTGTTTGTCAGACTTGCTATCGCTGGAAAAAGATGCTATTATTTGCCGGAACTTTTGATGGAATATCGATTCCATGCCGAACAGCAAGGGAGCGATCGGGCTATTCCCTATTTGACTGATAAATTGCGCTATTTGACTGGTTATGAGTTTGATGCGGAAAAGTTGGAATCTGTCAGGCTCAGAAGGATTGCAGAAACTCAATTAGCGCTGGGTTTACGGCTGATTGAGGTGGGTGAAACTCAGAAAGGGCGGTGGATGGTGCGGGCCGGAAAGTCGGTTTCAGCGGCGAAAATGTGGGCTGGTTTGGGGCTGTCGCTGTTGCCTATGAAGTTGCGGGGAAGGGCTTTTGAGATTGTGCGAAATTTGGTGAATAGTGCTGAATTCTGAATTTTAATATTAAGTTCGGTTCAATTGAGATATTACACCATTCTCATGAACAGGCAAGATGCCTGTTCCACAAGCTCTCATAACTCTGAAGTTTACTTAATGAAAACATTCGGTGTCTAATTATGTTATGATGTTGATAGACTAAAGCTAAGGTCTGTAGTTTGAATAGGATAAATCGCCATGGAGATACCAGAAAATCCCAGCAATGATGACATCAGAGAATCATTGATTCAGCTCAGGGCAGGATTAATTGAACTAGGTCAGAAAGTCGATCGCCTGGAATACAAGTTTGACGCATATCAGAAAGGGACTGATGGTATGGTGAGGATGGCTACGACTATTATTATTGCTACTGCTTCCGTCGTTGTCTTGTCTAGTCTTAGTCCCGCAGTCGCAGCCATAGTGACAGCATTGTCAGCCGGAAATGGACAGTAATAATTAAGCATCAAATCCATTGACATTACACAGAGGCGATCGCCAGCTATTTCACAATACCCCTGACTCTAATTGGTCTAAATATATAAATTCAGGAGCTTTAACTCCCGCTTCCTCTCTAATTTTAACCAGTTTAGGCGACTCAAAAAATGCCCTAGCATCTGCGATTGATGTCCAGGCGGAAAAATGAACAATTTTGTTGGGTTTATTTTCATATTTCAAGACTTGATACGATCGCTCTCCAGCTTCTTTTCGGATAATTGCAGCACGATCGAATACGGATTTCCAGGCTTCATAATTTTCTACTTCGTGAATAATTAATACATACTGCATAGCAATCACATCCCGATCGACTAGCTAGACTTTACCACGATGGGGACTACTTAAGCACTTAAAGAAGTCGGGAATCTAATACCGCGTTTTACGTTTAAAGTAGTAAACAGTGCTTTATCTAAATTTCCCCTAATATCGTGTCTATAGTTGCTGAAATTCCGACTGTGTGGTTGCAAATTTCCCTCGTAGGGATTTGGTTGGGCTTGATTTTACTGGTGGCTGAAGGGTTAAATCGCTTTACTTCCGTCGATCCAGAAGTTTCCCGGAAGGTGGTGCACATCGGTACGGGGAATGTGATTTTGTTGGCTTGGTGGCTGGAAATACCTGGTTGGGTGGGAATAACGGCGGGAATTTTAGCCGCTGCGATCGCCCTAATTTCCTACCAAGTGCCGATTTTACCTAGTCTCAATAGCATAAATCGGCAAAGTTGGGGTACTTTTTTTTATGCTGTTACTATCAGCATTCTGGTGGCTTGGTTTTGGCCACTGCAACATCAGGAATATGCTGCTTTGGGCATTTTGGTGATGACTTGGGGGGACGGATTGGCGGCTGTCATCGGGCAAAAATACGGCCAGCATATTTATCGAGTTTGGGGAATTAAGAAAAGTTGGGAAGGTTCTGCAACTATGTATGTGGTGAGTTTTGTTGTCAGTAGTTTAATTTTGCTGGCGGTGCAAGGAAATGTTTGGCAAACTTGGGCGGTATCTGCCGTTGTGGCTGTAGTTGCTGCTAGTTTGGAGTCGGTTTCTAAGTGGGGAGTTGACAATTTGACAGTCCCACTAGGCAGTGCGGCGATCGCCTTTTTCTTAAATCAGTTTTGGGTAATTGGTAATTTGTAATTAATCATTAGTTACAACCCCGAATTATTTAAAAATTCGGGGTTCTGGATGTAGTGATTAAAAATTACCGTTGTTGTTCGAGTTGTGTGAGGCGATCGCCTATCTGCCGTTACACAGAGGGTTTTTGCCGATCGCGAGGGAAACTCCATAAATGATCGTTGATTATTCCCGTTTAGAGCTTTTGGAAGACTTACCCTCAAAAGGTTGAACTCCAGTATTGGGATAGTTGTCATCGCTGGGGCTAAAAAGTCGCAAAGCTGCTTCTGAAACGTAACGCATTGCGTTTGTCAAAGACTTAGAAAGATTCATAAAATTCGCCTCTCTCGTCTGGGTTCTGATACTTTATACATTACTCTGATTTTTTGCCTGGGGATTGCTTTAGCAATATTTATTTGAATTACTTATTAGTCCGCAACTATTGCAGCAAGCTGAAGGAAGAAGAACCCCCCCCAGCCCCCCCCAAGGGGGGAAGGAAGAAGTCGCCTACTTGGGCGGAAGGAAGAAGTCGCCATCCCAGTTTTTTGGTCAAAAACCCGGTTGCTGGGCTCTCATTGACAAACTGCTGGATAATTTTTATTAATCTTACCATAACACTCATCGGTCAATCCACAGGCAATTAGGCATCACAGAGTTATAAAAAGGAAATTTTCAGACATAAATTTAAAATCTTAATCAAAAATTTATATAAAATATGGTGTGAGTCACTATAATTAACCAAAGGAGTTTGCCGGGGTTCTACCATGAAAACTGCCACAGAAAGCTTGCAGCATCAAAGTTTTGACCAAATCCAAGAAGACCAAGAACTGTGTCTTTCCTCTGAAGATTACAGCTTATTGACCGACCTCTACCAGCTAACGATGACGGCTTGTTACGTCGGGGAAGGGATCGACGGGCGAGTCGCGAGTTTTGAATTATTCGCGCGGCGCTTACCAGAAGGTTTTGGCTATGCGATCGCCATGGGCTTGGCTCAAGTTCTCGATTATCTAGAGAAATTTCAGTTTTCAGCCTCGCAAATAGTGGCTTTGCAGTCCACTGGGATTTTTGCTGATGCCCCCGATCGATTCTGGACTCTACTCGCCACAGCCCGCTTTACTGGCGATGTCTGGGCGGTAGCGGAGGGGACGGCGGTATTTGCCAATGAGCCACTGCTACGAATCGAGGCTCCTCTGTGGCAGGCTCAGTTGGTGGAAACTTATTTGCTCAATGTCATAAATTATCAAACTTTGATTGCGACGCGATCGGCCAGATTGCGCGATGTGGCTGGCCCTGATGCTAAGTTGCTGGAATTTGGGACACGCAGGGCTTTTGGCCCTCAAGCTGCTGTGTGGGCGGCTAGGGCGGCTCTGGCTGCGGGGATTGATGGGACTTCTAATGTTTTGGCTGCTTTGAGGTTGGGGCGCAAACCAGTCGGTACAATGGCTCATGCTTTGGTGATGGCTGTCAGTGCTCTCGAAGGTAGTGAAGAGCAGGCGTTTACGGCGTTTCACCGCTATTTTCCCGGTGCGCCGTTGTTAATCGATACCTATGATACTGTGGCGGCGGCGCGCTTGTTGGCTGATCGCGTCAACAGCGGTGAAATAGTGTTGGAAGGTGTGCGGCTGGATTCTGGGGATTTGGTGAAATTGTCGCGGGAAGTGCGATCGATCCTGCCGGGAGTTCCGATTATTGCCAGCGGCGATTTGGACGAGGCGGAAATTGCTAAATTAAAAAATGCCGGCGCTTGCATTGACGGGTACGGTTTGGGAACGAAGTTGGTGAGCGGTTCCCCTGTCAATGGTGTTTATAAATTGGTGGAAATTGACGGAATTCCAGTGATGAAGGAGGCAAGTGGCAAAGTGACATATCCGGGACGGAAGCAAATTTTTAGACAGATTAAAGATGGGCAAATTCTCGGAGATTGTTTGGGATTGTCTGAGGAAAAACCTCAGAATTATGATGCTTCCATAACATTAATGAAGTTGGTTGTCAAGGAAGGAAAACGATTGTATGGTCAAGAAAGTTTAGAGGCGATCGCGAAACGCACTGCGGCTTCTGTCGCCAGTCTGCCCCCTGCAACTCGCCAACTAAATAACCCGATTTCGCCACCTGTAGAAATTTCTACCGATTTGCAAAATCTCACCAATAAAACACGACAAATAACAAATAACAAATAACCAATTCCCCATTCCCCATTCCCAATCCCCAATTCCCAATTCCCAATTCCCAATTCCCCATTCCCCAATCCCCAATTCCCCAATGAAAAGAATTGCCTTGTTTGGAACCAGCGCCGATCCGCCTACTGCCGGACACAAAACTATCCTTAATTGGCTAGCTCAGCATTTTGACTGGGTAGCAGTTTGGGCATCGGACAATCCTTTTAAATCTCACCAAACTTCTCTGGAACATCGATCGGCAATGCTGCTGTTAATGATTCAAGAAATTAATTCGCCCCAGCAAAATCTTTGTTTATATCCAGAACTCAGCAGTCCAAGGACGCTAGAAACTGTAGCACGGGCAAAATCAATGTGGGGAAGTGCCGAGTTTACCCTAGTAATAGGTTCAGATTTAGTGGAACAATTGCCTCGCTGGTATCAAGTTGAAGATTTGTTAAAACAAGTGCAATTGCTAGTAGTACCACGACCTAATTATCCACCACAAGAGTTAGATTTGTGGCAGTTGAGACGAAGGGGTGCTGATGTGGCGATCGCCTGTTTGAATGCTCCCAATGTTTCTTCAACATCCTATCGGGAAACAGGAGACACCGAAGCCCTGACTCCGACCATCGAAGATTACATTAATAGGGAGAATTTATACGCATGGCACGAGGCACAAAAAAGAGCGAAGGTTGCTCATTAGCTGACTTTAAAGTCGGAGTAGATAATGTGATTTTCTCCGTCGATACTTTACAGAACCGCTTGTTGGTGCTGTTAGTAATGCGCCATGACGAACCGTTTATCGATTTTTGGACTCTTCCGGGTACTTTGGTGCGCCATGGGGAATCTCTGGAGAATGCAGCTTATCGGATTTTGTCGGAAAAAATTCGGGTGAAAAACTTGTATTTGGAGCAATTGTATACTTTTGGACAACCGGGGCGCGACCCCAGGGAATTCACCAGAGGCGATCGTTATCTTTCTGTCAGTTACTTTGCTTTAGTTCGCTTGGAAGAAGCTGAATTAATTGCTGGGAGTGTGGTGGCTGGTGCCGGCCACCGTGTCAGTGGCATTGCTTGGTATCCTGTGGAACAAGTTCCTAAGTTGGCCTTCGATCACAATCAAATTCTCGAATACGGATACCGGCGCTTGCGGAATAAACTGGAATATAGTCCCGTGGCTTTTGAAGTCTTGCCCGAACTTTTCACTTTAAGCGATTTGTATCAACTTTATACTACTATTTTGGGGGACAATTTTTCAGATTATTCTAATTTTCGGGCCCGATTATTGAAACTGGGTTTTTTGTGCGATACCGGTGTAAAAGTTTCGCGGGGGGCCGGTCGTCCTGCGAGTTTGTATCGCTTTGATCCGGAAGCTTTTGCCCCTTTAAAGGATAAACCTCTGGTGTTTATTTAATTGTTGAGAGGATGACATTAGATGATAAATTTAGTAAGATGACAGTATAAAAAATTCAGGAGTACAGGCGATGAAAGCCCCATATGAGTGCGCGAATATTCTGGAAGTTCGCGAAGAAATCGATCGAATCGATCGGAAAGTCATCGATGCTTTGAGCAAGAGATTTGAATACGTCATTGCGGCGGCTAGGTTCAAAACCAGTGAAGCCAGTGTTAAAGCGCCCGATCGCTTTTATGCTATGTTACAACAGCGGCGTGAATGGGCCCAGGAAGCGGGTTTGAATGCTGATGTGGTGGAAAAGCTCTATCGGGATTTGGTCAATCATTTCATTGAAGAAGAGATGAAGCATTACAAGTCTGATTCGTGAGTAATCCTTCTTCCTTCTTGCTTCTTCCTTCTAGATTAGGTAATTTGGTAATATGAAAATTGCGATCGCACAACTAAATCCTACTATTGGTGATATTTTTGGCAATGCCAACTTGATTCTGGAATCTGCAAAAAAGGCTGCGGGTGAAGGAGCAAATCTATTGCTAACACCGGAACTTTCTCTGATAGGTTATCCACCACGAGATTTGTTGATGAACCCTAGTTTTATTGCCGCGGCTGGGGATAAGTTGCAGCAATTAGCCCAGGAGTTACCAGGGGAGTTGGCAGTGATAGTCGGCACTGCTATCCCGAATCCTAACGCTGTGAAAGCAGGCGGAAAATCCTTGTTTAATTGTGCTGTTTTGTTGGCAAATGGTAGCATCCAAAAAGTTTTTAATAAACGTTTGTTGCCTACCTATGATGTATTTGATGAAGATAGGTATTTTGAACCGGGAACCCAAAGCGATTTTTTTAATTTAGGTAACATTAAAATTGGGATTACAGTCTGCGAGGATGTGTGGAATAATGAGGAATTTTGGGGGAAACGCAGTTACGCGGGTGAACCTTTTTTGGATTTGGTCAAAGCTGGTGTGGATTTAGTGTTGAATTTGTCGGCATCGCCTTATGCTGCGGGAAAGCGGGGAGTGCGATCGTCTATGTTGCAACATAGCGTAATGCGATCGGGTATACCCATTGTTTACGCTAATCAGGTGGGGGGAAATGATGATATTATTTTTGATGGTAGCAGTTTTTGTATCAACAGAAACGGTGAATTAATTCAGGTACTAGCTTCTTTTGAAACTGATTTTGGGGTGATTGAATATGACGAAGCTAAACGGGATTTAGTGGACATTGCCTCGCAAAATTCTACAGAATTTAAGGGCGCACTTTTAAGTTTTTCTCCGCAGGTTGGGGATGCAGAAATTTGGGCTGCTTTGGTTTTAGGGGTACGAGATTATGTTCGTAAGTGTGGTTTTTCTAAGGTTGTATTGGGCTTGAGTGGCGGGATTGATTCGGCTTTGGTGGCTGCGATTGCTAGTTATGCGATCGGACCCCAAAATGTGTTGGCCGTTCTCATGCCTTCTCCCTATAGTTCCGATCATTCTGTGAATGATGCTTTGGAATTAGCTAAAAATTTGGGTATAGGGATGGAAATGTTGCCCATCGCCGATTTGATGAAAGCTTACGATCGCACTTTAGCTAATTTGTTTGCCGATACCCCTTTTGGCATTGCTGAGGAAAATATTCAATCGCGAATTCGCGGCAATCTGTTGATGGCAATTTCTAATAAGTTTGGCCATTTGCTGCTTTCTACTGGTAATAAATCGGAAATGGCGGTGGGTTACTGTACTCTCTATGGCGATATGAATGGCGGATTGGCCGTGATTTCTGATGTGCCCAAAACTCGCGTTTATTCCCTTTGTCACTGGCTGAATGCTGGGGGAATTGGGAAGGGGAAAGATGAGGCGGAGCCTCTAGATCTGCGTTACCAGGCTGAGCCTGGTAACGAGTCTGTAGGGGCGGTGCCCCCGTGCCTGCCCTCTCCTCCGTGCCTGCCCTCTCCTCCGTGCCCGCCCTCTCCGTCCCCGTCCCCGCCCCTTGGCCGGGAGATAATTCCTGGTAATATTATTAGTAAACCGCCTAGTGCTGAACTGAAACCGGGACAAATTGACCAAGATTCTTTGCCTGCTTATGATATTTTGGATGACATCTTGGAGCGATGGATCGAAAATCACGAATCTGTTAAACAAATTGTGGCGGCGGGACACGATGAAGTGGTGGTGGCGCGTATACTAAAATTAGTGAGACAGGCGGAATTTAAACGGCGACAAGCGCCTCCTGGTTTGAAAATTAGCGATCGCGCTTTTGGTACTGGTTGGCGAATGCCCATCGCCAAAGCTTCCTTTTATTAAATAGAAAATGGCTAATATCGAAGGTACTTTTGGCTTTGATTTTCTTCTGGGAAGTCCCAACAGCGATCTAATTAGAGGATTTGCTGGTAATGACACAATTCAAGGTTTAGGGGGGAATGACCTGCTTTTTGGCGATCGGGAAAATGATTGGCTCGCCGGAAATGAAGGCGCTGATACCATCGCGGGAGGGCAGGGAACCGATACCATCTATGGAGGACAAGGAGATGATGTCATTAATGGCGATCGGGGCCAAGATTTGCTAATCGGTGGTGAAGGCAAAGATATCTTGACAGGTGGTGCGGGGGATGATTTATTTGTGATGGAAATAACCGCTGCTCCATCGAGTCTAGATAGAGCCGATTTAATTACCGATTTTGGCAACGGAAATGATAAAATTGTCTTGACAGATGGCATGAAGTTTAGCGACTTAGATATCTCTGTTTCCGATAACCAAACTGTGATGAAAGATCAAAAGACTGGCAAATATTTAGGAGCTTTTGCGGAAATAGTTAATTTATCACAATCCAACTTTATATCGCTGTTTGGGGGGATTGATGTGGGTCAGATTTTGCCAATTTCTGTTAATACTAACATCGGCGATCGCGCGATCGGCTTGGAAGTGGCCCAAACTCCCCAAGAACAACAAATTGGTCTGATGTTTCGCACAGAATTGCCGGAAGACAGGGGAATGTTGTTCCCCATTGAACCCGCGCGAAATGTGCGTTTTTGGATGAAAAATGTATTTATTGAACTGGATATAATTTTTTTGCGGGGAGGGGTAGTGCAGGCGATAATTCCGAATGTGCCTCCCTGTTTAACTGAAAACTGCCCCAACTACGGCCCGGATGTTCCTGTTGATGCAGTGATGGAACTCCGAGGAGGAAGGGCAGCCCAATTAGGGTTGAAAGTGGGCGATCGTCTTCCCAATCTACCCTAAATAAACATCGACAATCACCTGATGGTGCAATCAGAATTGATATGATTAGTCGATCGCATCAACCGCTCTTTCAGCAGCTCGCTGAGTTCTATCAATATCTCGGTTCACTTTAGAGCTAACCTTGTCCGAGACATCATCAGCATTAGACTTTACAGTCTCCAAAGCATCTTTAACATTTTCCTTGCCTTGTTTGAGGTTGTATTGAAGGGCATCCTTACCCTCTGCTACTCTGTCTTTTGCCCCTTCAGTGGCCTCTTTAACCACTTCTTTTGCTCCCTTCACACCATCGCGAGTATTTTCTTTAAGGTTAGCCATGTTTTTTTTGGTGTTTTTCCCAAACTCATCTAAATTCTCCTGAGCACTGCGAACATCGTCATTCAATTTGTTGCCAATGTCCTTGAGTTTATCAGGGCCTTCATCTGCCACCCGTCGGACATTTTCACCCACATTGCTGCTAGCTTTAGTATCGATGCGGCGCTGTGCTTCATCCTTCAGCATCTTGGCTTGTGCTTCTACTTTTGTCATGTTGGCATTTCTGGGATCGACATCGCTATATTGGTTCTGCCCACCTTTATATTCAGAAGTTACAGCCTCGGAAGGAACTTCTTCTCTAAGTTTGTCGGCAGTCTTTCCTGCAATCACATCCGTGCCACTACAAGCAGTGCTAACGAACACTAAAAAGCCCGCCATAAACACTGTTAACAACTGTCCCAATCGAATTTTTTTGATAAACGCAGTTAGTCTGTTCATAAAAAATGCTCCTTGCATACTATGGTTGATGTATTGAAATGTCTGTGGTTTGGTAAATGGCTAGCATTACAAAATCAGGAATTTCAATACTCTTTCAGCATACGAATAAAAATAGGACTTGTTTATCTATCTCAAGTTACATTTCTCAAGTGTTTAGTGGGCGAAGGAAGAAGGAAGAAGGAAGAAGAACCCCCCCCTGCCCCCCCCAAGGGGGGAAGGAATAAGGAAGCAGAAGCCCCCCAAGGGGGGAAGGAATAAGGAAGAAGGAAGAAGAACCCCCCCTGCCCCTGCCTCCCCCAAGGGGGGAAGGAAGAAGGAAGAAGGAAGAATATTTATAACCAATAACCAATAACCAATAACATTTACCAAGGACTACCAATCATTGTGAAAGCCGCCCAATAATAGGGATGAGCCAGATTGCGATCGCCCATATTTGCCAATTCCGCAGGAAGTTGCGTACCACCCCTCGTTCCCTGAGCCAACGACACAGCAGACAATCCCCGCAATACCCCCTGCTCAATACGGACATCACCCCTCAGCATCGCAATCTGTGCTTGTCTGAGGGCTTCTGCTTTAATTGGAGCTGTTTTCAATTGCTGATAAAACTCACTCATCAAAGCCAAAGTACCTTCATCTGAAACATACCACAAACTTGCCAAAGCTGACTTAACTCCCGCTTGAAATGCCAAACCCGCAAAACCCAATTCCGTTTGTTCATCTCCCAAGGCGGTGCGACAAGCAGAAAGCACCAATAACTCGACTGGCGGATTATTCCATCCTAACTGCCGCAGTTGATTTAATTGCAACTTCGAGTCCCAAAGTTGAATAAAAGAATCGCTGGCTGCACCGGGTTGAAATTCGCCGTGAGTCGCTAAATGAATAATTTGATAAGGCTTTTGATTGCGTTGGGATTGCAAATTTTTTAGGGTAAATTGCTCGTTTAAAAAAGATTTGCCAGGCCACAAATCTGCAATATTCGCTAATTCCACAGGGACTGCTGGCAGGGGAGATAGCTTAGTAAATTGAGCAGCTCCCATGGCCAAAACAGAAGCATTTTTCAGCGATTGATAGCGAGTATCCGTGAGGGAAAGTGTGGGAATCTGACTGAGGGAATATTTTTCGACTAAGAACTGTTTTCCGTCGTAAAGAGCAGCCAAAGGGAGACTTCGCAAACCTGTATCCAGGGAAAACAGCAGCGTATTAATGCCTTGAGTTTGCAAATCAGTTTCTAAAGGTGCAATTAGCCAATCGTAAATTTTCCGAGCCGACTTTTTGTAGCTGGTAGTGTTCCGCTTCTGAGGATTGGATATTTCTTGTCTGAATTCTTTGGCTAATGTTAGCATGGTTTGGCGATCGGCTTCAGGGACTGTTTTTCGCAGTGCCGAACCATCGGGCATGAATAGGAGCAATTCTAAGCGATCGGCAAATAAGTTAACATAAATAATTGCCGATCGCTTTCCGGTTTGAGAGGCAATTTTCCCCAAGCTTTCCCGCAGATTTTCGGCCCCCATTGATTGATTATTCAGACTATCGCCAAAATAAGCGACATATCGATCGGCACGATTTTGCTCGATAGACAATAAGTAATTGATGTTAGAAATAGCAGCAAGATTCCCCGGAGGATTTGCCCCTCTGATGGGAATTTCCATTTTGCCACCCGGAATATTACCCTTCACTCCGGGAGGTGGCATAGTGTTATTTCCTGGTTTTGGTAGCGGCGGACTACCCCCAATTCCGGGACTAGCAAATAACTGTATATTATTAGGTGGTGGCGGTGGTGGACTGTTAAGATTAATCGGTCTATTAATATTAGAATTGCGACTAATATCATTAAACAAAGCAACTTGGGGAGGTGCTCCCTGTGGCGGCAAGTTGTCCACTTTCAGGATGGTACTAGCACCACCCAAACTTGGAGGTAGGGAATTTCCAGAAACATTAATGTTGGGATTGACCAAAATGCGATCGCCCCCCACAGGCATTATACTCACCTTACTATCATTGGCAACCCCATTGAAATTCCCAATATTCGGCAATATTATAGGTATTTTAAGTGCCTCTAGGTTATTTTGTGGCAAACCAATTGGCGGAATATTTCTGATATTAGCATCCGTCAACTCTACAGTGCCGTCGCTATTGACATTAACCCCTGTAGCATTAGTTTTTTCACTTCTACCTGTCAGTAATTCAGGCAGACTTGCCACCGACTTTACGTTGTTATCATCTTTTGCCCGATTAGTATCGGGATTCAACCCATCTATACTTACTTCTAAACTCAGTAAATGTCCCGTTTGAGCGATCCGAACCACACTCTCATTCGGTACTGAAACAATGTTAATTTTACCTCCTGATGCCGACAATTCACCTGTATTAATGACATTGCCACCCAGCAAAGTTAAACTTTCCCCCGGATTCACCGTCAAATTTCCACGATTAACAATATTTGCAGGTTCGATTGCTGAAAAAATAAAATTGCTGGGAGTTCCTACCAAATTAGCATAATTATTAGAGCCGATCGCCCTAAACGCATTTTCCCCAAAACCAATGCTGTTAGCTGTAGTAGCAGTAAAGGATGCAGGCACGTTGAGCTGAGCATTAGCACCAAAAACAATCCCCGCAGGATTCATCAAAAATAAATTGGAATTCCCCCCCGTTACTTGAATCAAACCATTAATGACTGAAGCATCTCCCCCCACTATTCGCGCTAAAATATTTTGAATAGCTGGATTAGATAAAAAATTAGCAGTTTGAGTTTCCGTCAATCCGAATTGCTGAAAACTGTGGAAAAGATTAGCCCCATCTCCAGACAATTTACCACCGCCGATATCGATGCGATTTCCTTGAGGATTGACGACTGTACCCGTGCCGTCATTCGCGGGGGTGATGGATTGTCCAAAAGCAGCGGTTTGTCCGAGGCAAAAGTAAACAGATAAAACTAAAAATATCTTTCTAAATCTAGTTTTTTTAACTGGATACACTGCATCCAAATCATCTGTTGTATAATATTTGTAGGGGCAATCCCCCCGTGGTTGTTTGTAGGGGCAATCCCCCCGTGGTTGCCCCAAAGCGCTATAGTTATGCACAAACCATCGATTATCCCTAGCTAGTTTCACAAAGAATTTAAATTTATTATATCTTGCTGTTGTTGGCAGTAACTTCATCATCCAGAACCTTCCACTACTAAACAAACATTTCCCGGCATCCACTCGCTAACTAATTGAGAAATAGTCTTAGCTAACTCAAAGTCTTGTTCAGTAATTCCCCCGACATCGTGAGTTGTGAGACTGATGGTGACTCGATTGTAAGCAATAGCAATATCGGGATGGTGGCCGGCTTTTTCTGACGGTGAAATCAGACAATTTACAAAACTGACAGCTTCGACAAAATTTTTAAATTCGCGGGTATATTTAATAGTTTGACCGTCCCTAGTCCAATGGGGCAAAGCTTGCAAGCGTTGGGAAATTTCGGTTTCGGTTAAGGGTTGGAGCTTGGAAGTTTGATTAGTTTGTGCTACCGTTACGCCAATCATAGCACGATCGCCCTTTTGTGTGGAATTAGCGGGCGCAACCGCTGCAATTGTGGGCGATATTCCGTTAGCCGCGAGTGCGAAAGCCACACCGCAACTTAAACTTAAACTTAAACTTAAAACTGTATCGAACATTGTTGATGCGGAAAGCATTAATAATTTCAGCAGCCGTGTTGATGTTGTTGTAATCCATAAAATCCTGTTACTCGTAGAAATAAACAAAACGTTCGGATTCAAGAATATACCAATCCGAAATAATTGGTGAAATTGATGTAGGGGAAAACCCCCCGTGGTTGCCCTCTGTATTGGGGTAGGCACGCACCATCCACTACCCCTACCAATTTTTAACCAATCATTTCGGGGTAGGCACGGGGTACTACCCCTACCAATTGTTCACGAATCATTAACGAATAATTCCGATTTGCTTGAGCTTTTCGACCACTCCGAGCACTTCATTTGCTGCGATCGCACTAGCCGATATCAGCTTAGCCGCCATTATACCAATCTCTCGCAGTTTTTTACCAAGCTTTTTACGATGTTTTATATCATCTTTGTTTTGCTCAATGGCATCATCTAAACCTTTAACCGGATTCTTTAACGAATTTTTTGTTTGTTCCATCTCTCGATCGGCTTTTTCTCCCTCTTCGAGAGATTTTTCTAAATTGTGCTGTGTAGCCTCCATCTTCTGCTTAACTGCACCAATGTTTTCTTTACAAGTCCCGATATTAGTTTCGCGGGTAGCGATCGCATTTTCCAAATGCTTGATCACCTTACTATCAGCCATCCGATCGAAACCTTTACTTCTGGTAAATGAAAGCAGAGTTTTTTGCACCTTAATCAAGTCTTCTTGATGGTCTTTTTGTTCCTCTCCGAGGGTTTCAACCTGCTTAGCATAGTCTTTGATTTCAGTTTCCAAAGCTTGACGGTCTTGATATTCTGCAACAGACATAGTATCTTCTCCTATGAAAGACTAATTTCTACGAACATTTGCTGCAACTTATTTAAGGCAATACCCTTGACAAAATCCCGCATTACCCGGCAATCGTGAGCAGTTTCACTTAACTTTTTAGCTTCTGGATCGCTGACAAAATGCTTCTGGGCATTGCTAATCAACCCGATTAAATCTGTAAATTTATCCGCTATAGTTAGTTGATCCCGGTTCATTGACTCCACAACCTTGAGAGGCGAACAGCCGGCCTGCTCCAGGTCAGCGAACAGACTAATATCAAAATTGAGTTCATCATAAACTTTGAGCAAACTTAAGTAGGACTGATTCAGCTTAACGCTTTGGTTTGCCAAGGTTTCGTAACTTAAAACTAAATTCTTAACCGTTAAATCCACATTTATTGTCCTCCCGCTTGAAAATCTTGCTTTACTTTATCAAATTGCGCTGTCGATATCGCTCGATTTAAAACTTCAATCAGTTTAGAACGCAATTTCTGGTAACTTTGTCCTAGCTTGGTGAGAGTGTCTTTGAGTGCTGGTTCCTCCTGTTTTTCGAGTAGGTCTTGTTCATAAACAATATTATCCCACTTCTTTTGCAGTTTTGCCGCCGCCTCTGGCTGGCCCAAAGCAGTCGCTAAGGCTGTCAATTGCCGCTGGATAGTTTGCAGTTGGCGGGTGAGTTGCAGCCATTGCTGCTTGTATTTGTGGCGTGGAATCCGGCTGTTAGTCTCGTTGACAGCTTGGCGGCGTTGCTCGAATAAATCTAGTTTAGCATTGAGGTGCGATCGCAAATCTAACAACTCTCCCAAATTTAAATTAGCAACAGGCAGTAAATCATCTAAACTCAGAAGACTGCTAGGTTTAAACTCCCTCATCAGCGAAAGTTCACTCTCTGGGATAGAATCGATGTCAAGGCGCAATGTCCCCGATAGGGTATAAAAAACTTCAGCAGTTAACTCTTTCAGCAGTTGTTCTAACTCCTCACACTCTTGCTGAACAGGCTGCAATTTATGGCGAATTTCAGCAAAAGTTTTGTGGTATTCTGTAGAAAGGCGATCGCCTTCCTTAATTGCAGTATTCAAAACCGTCATTTGCCCCTGGCGATACCAACTTTTTTTCTGAATCAAAGCTGCAATCTTTTGGCTATCAATCGAAGTTTCCACCCCTAACTTTACCTTAGCACTATTTTCAAAAGGAATCTTTACAGGACGCGGACGATACCAACCTTCCATGTACAAAAAAGACTCACCAGGACTGATACGAGCAATTTCTTCAATTTGCGAGGAATCTAATAGCATAGCCTGTCCGATATCTTTGCGGTCATCAGCAGATACCAGACGGTGAGCAATTTTCACATTAGTATTTTTCACCACTTCCGCGGCTACCCCCGTCGGCAATTGATCGGCGATAATAATTCCTTCTCGCAGCGCCCGCATTTCTGCTAACATCCGAGTGATGTAATTAGCAGCTTCCTGTTTACTATTACCATCTTCGGAGGATGTCGCGCCCTGATTTCGCCCCACAATATTATGAGCTTCTTCCAGCAAAATAATGTGTTCTGGGATGCCGTTCCCTTCTGTCCGTTGCCGTTTCACATACTCCCTAATTTTTGTTAGGAGAAAGAAGGTCATTAAATTAGCCTGATCTTGGTTTAGATAATCCAATTCTAAGATAGTTGGATATTTCAACAAATCAGCAATAGTCGGGCTGCTGCGCTGCGTATTTAACATCGCCCCCACCCCTCGACGCAATAAACTACCAATGCGGACTTCCAAGGCTGTTTTTAAATTAGATTTAACCTCACCCGCATAGTCTTTGGTTTCAAATAAAGCCGTAATTTTATCATACAAATCCCGCATGGTAGGGATTTCTAAATTATCCGGTGTTCCTGCTTCACTGCCCGTCCATCCTCTGTCATAATAAATTTCTTCTAAAGCTTCGGAAAGCAAAGCCGGCAAGGGCCCAGACAGCGGCAAAGCACCGCGAAAGCTGGCTTCTAAGTTGCTAATATGTTCGTAGAAAGGCACACCAGTTGAAGCTTCAAAGGGATTAAACCGAAAGGGGGAAATTAGGTCATTTCCTAGGGTATAGACTCGCAATTCTTGAGTAAGGGTGCGGAGTTTTTGCAGTTGTTCTGGGGGAAAGCAGTTGCTGTTAGGTTGGATGGCTAATAGGGAACGATATTCAGTTTTGGCGGGTTCAAAGACTAGAAATGGTATATCGTAACACCACAATTGCGTCAGTAAATTAAATGCTGTAGTTGTCTTGCCACTACCGGGAACACCGCAGATGAAAGCGTGTTTGTTGAGTTGTTTTAGGGCAATTTGAATGATGTTTTCTGGGCGCGTGGTTTCGTAGCCACCAAAGTCAATGCACGGTTCGTCACCTAAACTTGTGATATCATTTTCTTGGCTAATCCCCTTAACTGGGGCATCGCTGGGAACGACAATGCGAAATAAGCCGCTAATTTCATTCAGCGTAGCGTAGCGGTGTAAGGGTTTTAAATCAGTGATTTTCACATTACCGGTGCCACCCAGTAAATCATTGCCAAAATAGGCGTCTCCTAGTTCTTTATCCCATTTTTCCCAATAGGTAAAAGTTGAAATTCTCCCCTGTTGCGTAGCTGCAAGACTAGCGGGAAAAGCGGAAGAGTTTTGAGTGAGTACAAGAGTGCGATAACGACTTTTTTTAGTACCACTCAGCAGCAGTGTTCCTAGGATACTGCGGACAGCTAGTTCATCGGTTCCCAGAACTTTTATGCTGTAGCGATAGAGGCTTTCTGTTAAGTAAGTCGATTGATATTTATCGTAGATACGAGAAACTAATTGAGCATTTCTGTCTTCATTTTTGGACAAACCGAAGGTGGAACCGCTGTTAGATTTTCTTAATGTGGATAGCATTTGGTCAAGGGCGTTAATCCAGCTAGATTTTTCTTGCAGAGATGTGGTGTCAGGTTCCAGGGTAATTTCTAGCAGGAGAGGGCTATTGAAACTGGCAATAGTCTCACAAACAACCAACATATCATTAGTTTCATCTGCTTCAAATTGCAGCGGGACATAGTAAGCATCTTTCAAAACCTTTTTTTTGTTGCTTCCACTACCAGCTTCGGTGGTGTAATTAGTATTTGTGCAAACTATTTCCTCATATTTGATTGTTTCACCGATGAATTTTACCCAGTTCAAATTTTGAATTTTATCTACTTCCGCTTTTGGCGCTAACTGTATTTGATAAAATTCCTTAAGAAATCCTTGGGTGACAATCTTTTCAATATCTGTGGCGACGCGGGTATCGGATGAATGTGTTCCCGGTTGACTGACTGCCAGATATATGCGTAAACGCTTGTCAAAAGGCAAACCGGGTGCATAGCGATAGCGCAGGGAAAAGGTGAGGTTATAAACTATACTCAAGTCGCTGAGTAATAGCAGAAAGTCTTTCTGTCTACTCAGGACTTTTTGTCTGGTTCCTTGACCGTAAAGGGAGAGGTATTTTTGAGATTTTAGGTCTGGGAGGTGAGGGATTTTGAAGATTAATGGGAACATATTGTGCCACTAAAAGGACTATTTAATCAAGGGGCGTAACAGTTGACTAACTTCATCTTGTTTTTCGTATAAATGCCTAATTTCTGAGTCTAGAATTTCATGTTTAACACGAGCATTTATCACGGTCTTCTCTAAAAGTCTAGTTTGAGTAGAGAACAAATATCCGGTCAACATAATAGAAACAATAAACCATGCGAACGCAAAAATTCCAAAAATCAATCCTGGCCCTGCTGCTGCTAGTAGGAGGTGGACTACAGGGGTAAACATACAGTACCAAACAATACATTTTAAGAGAGATTTTAAGACGGAACTATTCTCTTGTTCATACCGTGAATTTTGTAAGTCTTTGGACAACTTAGATTCTTCTGATTTAGCAGACGAGCGTTGAGTTTCCACAGGGCTAATTTGCGATCGCCAGTAAGAATTCCATTCCTTATCCATTTGCCGTAATTGATCTATCAAACACCGATCGTACTGCGAAAATAATTGATGATAATCAGTCTCGTTGCTTTCAAAAGTCAAGTTTGGTAAAGAGGCCAAGCTGGGATTCGCAAAAAATCTATTATACCATTCGGTATTGAATGAACGAATTTGGTTGAAGACAGCTTCTATTTGATTTTTTAGTACGATGGATTTCTGCTTGCGTTCTTCAAATCTTTGTTTCCTTTCTGCCAATTTCTGCTGGTTTTGCTGTTCTAATTTTTGTCGCTTGTCTAAATCATTTAAAGCTTGCTTCCACCATTCTAGACAATCTTGCTTGACTTTTTTTCTACTCAAATTGTTTGCTAAAAAATCAAATTTTTGTGCTATCAAATCTAGTTGATTGTAAGACAAAGAATCGAATTCATAACATTGGATTAATTCCTGACGACCTGAACTATTCTTTTTTTCTGATGTAACCCATTGCAATTGATACCAGTCTTGAGAAAATATAAATACAGCAATTGCTAGGGTAGGTTGGGATTGTTTTAGTTGTTCAATAAAAGTAGTCCCTAATTGGGAGATGATTTGGGCTGCTGATTTTCTAGTTGACAAATTGTTACTCTGAAGACAATGTAATTGGTTCTCAATTAAAATATTTAATTCATCAGGATTTACTTTACTCTCTAACTTTTGCTTTGCCATGTTTTGAGCGCTGCCCTCAAATACTTCATTTTCGTCAATAGCAGAAGCCTGATCTCCCATAGACTCCGCTCGTTGCAGTGCAGCGTTAACATTTTTGATGGCTCTTAAACCAAGAAAACTCATAACTACCTGACAGGTTCGATCTATTGGTGAGCCTTCTGCATATTTACAATTTGAAGAAATTGATTTGAGTCGCTCTAATCCTCCATAAATCCAAAAAATTACAAACTCATCATAATAATCATCGCTATTCACAAGATTCGAGTCGGAAAACCTTCTGATTTTAGACTGCACTATCTTCTCGGCAATCTTCCGAGGTTCCTCACTCAGATGTTGCGAAACTGTAATAAAATCAAACCCCACAGTTTCAATAGTCGTCGCCGCCGCCCATCGAATCAAATCTGTTGCGCCCGACTGAGCCTGCTGACTCAGTACGCTCAGTAACTCACTACTTTCTTTGAGCCGTACTTTAATCTCAGCATCCGCAATCTTGCCAAATGCTAGAATCGTCAGCGCCACAATCTCCTCTAACTTAACCCGTTCTAATATCTGGAGAAAAGCATCAATAGGTGGATCGGAGCGAGTTGCCAAACATTCAAATAACTCAATCTTCTCGCCCGGATTGTTGCAAGCACGGAAGGCTTCGATGATTTCAGCGGAGGTGTTTAGGTTTATGCAGTTCATAACTAATTTAACTCAGAGCTAAAATTTACTGAATCTGATTGAGAAAGCGGGTTTTTTCACGCAATCTAGGCGGGAGAATCTCAGAAACCCGCCCAGAAAGGCACGGGGGTACTGCCCCTAGGCAAAAAGTGCGATCGCCCAAAATTAAATATTGACTAAAAATTTAGCATATTCCTCAGTCGATCGCCATAGAATTATGATTGAATTTTCAGTACATATTTGTAGGGACACGGCCGTGACAAGGCGTGTCAACTTAACGTCAAACCCTTTCACAGACTGCTGTTTGACTATTAACCCTAGATCCCCCCTAGCCCCCCTTAAGAAGGGGGGGACAAGAGTCTTATCAAAGTCCCCCTTCTTAAGGGGGATTTAGGGGGATCGGGCCTCGGCTACAACCCTGATTTTGACATGGTTTCAGGCTTAAGTTGACACCAATCGGCCGTGACATATCCCTACAGTTATGGTAGGATCACAACCCTACAAATTGTTAACAATTCACACAAAAATGCCAGATTAAGATAAAATTATCATAGGAAAATCGCACAATCATAACCCGATTAAATCCTAGCAAAATCAGCCATGTCTGATCAGATAACTCTTGACCCCAGTCAATACCCCGATACGACACAACTCGTACAAGAAGACGATACTCCCTTGGATAGTTTCATTAACGAAAAACAACAGCGACTGCTTACGGAAGTGCTCTCTGGATATGAGTTAAATGATGGTATTCCCTTCATTGTCGCAGCCAATGTGGGTATCTTCCGTACTGTTCGGCATCCGGCGATAGTTCCTGATATATTCGTCAGTTTAAATGTGACTGTTGCGGATAGTTGGGATCGGCGAGATGTTCGTTCCTATTTACTCTGGGAATTTGGGAAACCTCCAGAAATTGCGATCGAAATTGTTTCTCCGACTCCGGGGAATGAATTGGGTAGCAAATTTACTGATTATGCCCTGATGGGTGTAATGTATTATGTTGTTTACGATCCTCTGGGTGAATTGAGCGATCGCCCTTTACAGATTTTTCAATTACAAGGGGGGCGCTATGTGCCGAAAACCGATACTTGGTTTCCCTTAGTTGATTTAGGTTTAACCCTCTGGCGTGGTGTCTTTGAAAGCGTCAATGATACTTGGTTAAGATGGTGCGATGCTGAGGGGAATGTTATTGCTACTGTGGAGGAATTAGCCGCCAGTCTCTCTCAAACTCAGTCACAATTAACTGTATCTCAATTACAGTTAACTGAATCTCAGTTACAATTAACTGAATCTCAAAATCAGACGAAACAAGCTTTATTACAAGGGATTCAGTTAGGTTTACAGCTTAAGTTTGGAAGTTCAGGGTTAGAGATTTTTGAAGAAATTTCTGCCATTGACGATCTGAATTTGCTGCAAACTATAACTTCTAGCTTGTTCACAGTTGAGGGTTTAGAAGACTTACGACAAATCTATTTGTCATAACTTACCCAAAAGATCTCGTGAAAGATTCTGATTCACGACTTACGCAGTAAACCTGAAGAAACTGGGTTTTTATACTAGAAACGATCGCAATAACGATACTTTTTCCTAGAAAAACTCGGTTTCTGGATGATTGGGTTGAAAACTCCAAAAGCTCGATTCACGCGATAGCTATGCCGCGCCTACTATTGAGGATTCCCGCGAACTTCCTCTAAAAACCAGCTACCTACCTCTGTATGATCTGTCTGGCGGCTGCGTCGCAAGCCTTCTTCCATTAAAGCAAATTTTAGCCCCGGTAAAACTTCTGATTCTGTTAGGCGCGCGCTTCCCCGGTTAGCAATTATTTTAAAAGCAATAATTTGGGCTTTTTGTACGTCTACAACCCAATATTCAGAAACTCCTAATTCTTCATAAAGCATTCTTTTGGTTCCCAAGTCGTCCAGCAGAGAGCTATCCGCAATTTCGATCGCCAAATCTGGTGCAACTGCGCTATCCAAATTCACGACTGAACTCCCGCGAGGTGTAGATTGTACCCGTTCTCCGATGTAGTAAGAAGCGTCTGGTTGAGCTTCTCTGACATCGGTTTTGCGGTAGCTACAGTTAACCAGTAGTCTCATTTTTATACCTTTAGCCATCCCAAATAGATTGATTAAGATGACGATGATTCCATTGTCATCAGCATGATCCGGCCCTACTGCTGCCATTTCAATTTTCAACTGTCCATTGTAGTAATAACATTTTACTTGTTTGTACTGCGGCTGCTTTAGGATTTCTATATATTCATCCCAAGTCGCTGTAACCCAGCTATCAGTTATAAATTTTGCTTGTAGTTGATTCATCATTACCTCAGCGAAAAAAATCTTTGAGTTGTGACAGAAGACTTGTAATATCAAATCCGTTGACATCGGAATTATTATTTCTCTCTTATCTTTCTCTGTGTCCTCTGTGTTCTAGTCAGGTTTAATCATTCCAATATAACAAGCGCCATCGAGGTACAGCAAGAGTGACATTGGTTCCCAGGAAGAGCCTGGGAACCAGTTACCCTCAGAACAATTAACCTTTACTCTTCTGTCGCTTCCTCAGATTCCGAATCTTCGATCGACTCTTCACCCGCAGGCGGCACTAAAGCCACAGCGACGATCGAATCATCGTCATCCAAGCGCTGCACCCGCACTCCCGTTGCGGTTCGAGATTGTGTGGAAATTGCACTCACCGCCTGACGGATGATAATCCCTCGGTTGGTAATAATCATCAACTCATCGGTTTCATTAACAATTCGCAGTGCCGCTACCCGATCCTTAGCCTTTTTGGACTTAAATTTAGTAGCAGTCAATCCTTTCCCAGCACGTCTTTGGAGTCGGAATTGAGAAACAGGCACCCGCTTTCCGTAACCATTGGTGGTAATTACCAACACCGAGGGAACTAGGCTGTTATCTGTGGCAATTTCTTCAATGATTTCGCCTTCTGTTTCCTCAGTTTGCTGTTCTAACTCTTCCTCTTCCACTTCCGCCACATTCGCCTCTTCAAATTCCGCTTCTTCAGTGTCTAATTGAGCAATATTTGCCCCCTCAAATTCTGATTCTTCGGTTGCCAATTCAGCAATTTCAGCAACAATTGAACTTGGCAAAATATCCATGCTGATCAACTCATCGCCCGATCGCAATTTCATTGATTTCACACCCCTAGTAGCGCGCCCAGTAGGTCGCAACTGTTCGTGATTGGTACGGAAATGAATTGCCATGCCTTGCCGCGTGCCGATGATAATGCTGTCACCAACTTTTGCTCTCCGTACCCACCGCAGTTGGTCGCCTTCTTCTAGAGAAATAGCGATTAAACCGTTTGTTCGGATATTGGCAAAAGCGGAAAGGGCAGTTTTTTTGATGTAGCCACTGCGAGTTAGCATTACCAAGTATTCCTCGGTACTGAATTCTGTTACAGACACCATAGAAGTGATTTTTTCTTCCATGGGAATCGGCAGTAGTTGTAGCACGGGCATTCCCCGCGCTGTCCGAGAACTGACGGGGATTTGATAAGCTTTGACAGAGTAAACTACGCCTCTGTCACTGAAGAACAAAACGCTGTCGTGATCGCAACAGGAAAGGAAATGTTCTACTCCGTCATCTTCTTTCATTTTCGTGCCTGCTTTGCCGCGAGTAGCGCGACTTTGGGCCTCGAAAGTGCTGACGGGCATCCGTTTGATGTAGCCTTGTTCGGTGATCAGAATGATTGCTTGTTCGTTAGCAATCAAATCTCTTTCGTCAATTTCTCCTTCGGAGTGTTCGATGACTGTGCGCCGGGGAGTGGCTATTTTGGTTTTGATTTCGACTGCTTCGACTTCGGCGATTTCTAGAATCCGTTCCCGTCTTGCTAGAATATCTTGCAAGTCAGAAATTTTAGCTCGCAGTTCTTCATGTTCTTGTTGAATTTTTTGCGCTTCTAAGGCTGTCAAACGTCGAAGTTGCATTTGCAAGATGGCGTCGGATTGCTGCTCGGAAAGACCGTAGTTATCAATCAATTCTTGTTTGGCTGCGGCCGAGTCAGGAGCGCGACGAATTAGCTGAATGATGCTATCTAAGTTTTCGAGAGCTATTAATAAGCCTTGCAGGAGATGGTCGCGTTCTTCTGCTTTGCGGAGTTCGTATTGAGTCCGACGAGTAATGGTCTCAATGCGGAAGTCTAGGAAGACATTCAGGAATTGGGAGAGCGAAAGTAGTTGGGGTTCCCCATTTACTAGCGCTAACATATTGGCTCCAAAATTGGATTGGAGTGGTGTTTGTTTGTAGAGGTTGTTGAGGACTACACGGGGATAGGCATCGCGTTTGAGTTCGATGACAATCCGCATTCCGTCTCTGTCGCTTTCGTCGCGAATGTCGGAAATTCCCTCTAATCTTTTGTCGTTTACCAGTTCGGCAATTTTCTCAATTAGGGCCGCCTTGTTTGTTTGGTAAGGCAGTTCAGTGATAATAATTGCTTCTTTGTCTGGGCGGCCGACGTGTTCGATGGTTTCAATGCTGGCGACTCCCCGCATGGTGATGGAACCACGGCCGGTGGTGTAGGCTTCTCGAATGGTGGCTTTCCCTAAAATTTGACCTCCGGTGGGAAAGTCGGGGCCGGGGATGTATTGCATCAATTCCAGGTCGGTAATTTCTGGATTGTGAATCAGGGCTACTAAACCGTCAATGATTTCGCCTAAATTGTGTGGCGGAATGTTGGTCGCCATTCCCACAGCGATTCCCGATGAACCGTTGAGCAAAATTTGGGGAATCCTGGCTGGGAGTACCAGGGGTTCTTGCTGGGAACCGTCGAAGTTGTCCCCGAAATCCACTGTTTCGCAGTCAATATCGCGTAGCATGGCGTCGTGAGTCAGCGCGGTGAGGCGACACTCGGTGTAACGCATGGCTGCGGCGGGGTCGTTGTCTACCGATCCGAAATTGCCGTGACCGTTGATTAGGCGTTCCCGCATGGAGAAATCTTGAGCCATCCGCACCAAGGCGTCATAAACTGCGGTGTCTCCGTGGGGGTGATACTTACCCAGCACCTCCCCCACGACGCGGGCGCATTTGCGGAAGGGTCGATCGGGTGTCAAGCCCAATTCGTTCATGGCGTAGAGAATGCGTCGGTGAACGGGCTTGAGACCGTCCCTAGCATCTGGTAGTGCCCGACCGACAATTACGCTCATGGCGTATTCCAAGTACGATCGGGACATCTCATTACCCAGATCCGTCGGGATTATCCGCGACTCAGAGGTGCTCATAGGTTAAAAAACTCCGTTAAAAATTTTAATTTGACCGCTATAAATCCAAAAAATGCGATAAAATCGGTTTGGATTCAGTAGAGTTGCCAAATAGTGCAAATTACTATTGAAATTATATCACAATTAGCCTTAGAGAATATGGGATAATAGCCAGAAAAATTAAGAGAATTGTTGTTTAATAAAACTGGCTGCTTTGTGAACACGAAAAAATAGTCTAAAATCTGAAATCTAAAATCTAAAACCTAAAATCTGCTGATGCTATCCGTCATCTATTCCGACGATTTTTTACTGCACAAGACTGGAATGCTTCACCCAGAGCGACCAGAACGTTTAACGGCGATCGTCCATGCTCTGAAAGCTGCTCCCTGGGCGGCTCAAATTGAATGGCAACTGCCCACGCCAGTCTCCGGCCACGAGCAGAAATTGTTATCGGAGATCAAAAAAGTTCACGCCCTAGGATACATCAGGGAAGTGGAACATCTGGCTCATCGGGGAGGTGGCTACCTCGATGGAGATACGCCGATTTCTGCTGAAAGTTACGATGTGGCGATGCTGGCTGTGAGTGCTTGGCTGGATGGGGTCGATCGAGTGTGGGCTGGGGGCGAACCGACTTTTGTCCTGGCTAGGCCACCTGGACACCATGCTGAGAGAGACCGGGCGATGGGATTTTGCTTGTTTTCCAATGCTGCGATCGCCGCGAATTACGCCCTCAAACAGCAGGGAATTAAACGTGTCGCCATCCTCGACTGGGACGTACACCACGGTAACGGCACTCAATCTTTGGTGGAAAACTGCCGACAAATTGCCTACTGTTCCCTCCATCAATCTCCATGCTATCCGGGAACCGGAGAAGCGGATGAGCGCGGGGGCTACGACAACGTACTGAATATTCCCTTGTATCCCGGTGGCGGCATGGGGGAATACCTTGCGGCTTTTGAATCTCAAGTTATGCCGTTTTTGTCAAAATTTGAGCCGGATTTGTTGATTGTCAGCGCTGGCTACGACGCGACTGCGGCCGATCCCTTGGCAAGTATGAACCTGACACCCTCAGACTATGCGACTTTCACGGGATATTGTCTGCAACTGACCAGACGCATCCTCTTTGGTTTGGAAGGAGGTTACGCCCTGAAGGATTTGGCTGAGTCGGTAGTGGCGACGATCGAGCGATGTCTTCATTAGCCGGAAAATCCGATGTCTGGAACATGAGGTTGAGCAAGCCTTAGAGACTGACGATAGGGCGAATTTGTCAGGGGCAAAAACTGCTAAGGAAGAAAGTTGAGAGGTGCGATCGCTCCCATTCTCCTCTTCCCTGTTCCCTGTTGTGGGCAAACAGTGACCACCATCACCTAATTGCAAGATTCAAGTCACTTGGTGCCCATGTATCGGTCACAGATTATTAGCGCAAAAATCACACTTTGTCAATGTTTAGGATCACCTAAATCTCCAGTCAAACAGAGCATAATAGAATTAAACTGAGTATGGGGAATCTTTCCATGCTTAAATCAATTCAAAGGGTTAATACCATGACAGTATCTCAAATGACACTCGAAGAGTTGTTTGGTCAAGTGATGTTCTCCAGCGTCGTTACTCGCCACGAGCGGAGACAACTGAGATCCGTACTTTTAGAAAGAACGCTCAACGATGATGAGTATGCCATCATCAACAGACTTCTCTACAATGTGCGCCGCGGCTGGGTGAAAATTATCGATTAAGTCGCTACCGTCATACTGTTCTAGCAGAATTAGACCTAAGAGTCTGCGTAGACTGAAATTTTTGGGATATCTATTTTTTATGGAAAAGTTAATTTTTTGACTTCTCTTTTTGAGATAGGTGGTTATGGAGGAGAATCGCCATCGATGACATCAGCCTTAAGATAGAGATTCTTTTGAAATAACAGGTAGTGGGTGCATATTTACTTCTACTAGAATTGAAAAATTAATAGGACGAAGATTCATTAAAAAAATAAGCTTAAATTAAAAAAATAAAATTTTACCAAGTTGTCAAGAGAAGGCTATTGTGCTAATATAACCAGGAGCGAAAACAGCCTTGGTAAAAATTAAACTAAAATTTTTCAATGGTTCCAGAGCCAAACATTCGGGCAATTTGAGCGCGGAAGTGTCAAAATATTAAAAAGAAGTTAATCTAATCCCCAAAATATATGGCTCCCGCCGTTTTAATTGAAAATCTTCAGAAACGCTACGGCAATGTAGAAGCCGTTAAAGATGTTTCCTTCAAGGTAGAACAGGGGGAAATATTTGGTTTGCTAGGCCCCAACGGTGCTGGCAAAACCACCACCCTGCGCGTACTTTGTACTTTGACAGCGCCAGATAGCGGACGTATTGAGGTGTCTGGTATTTCTGCTGTCAGTCAGCCGAGAATTGCTAGACAGAGACTGGGCTATGTGGCTCAAGAAGTGGCTCTGGATAAGGTGTTGACGGGCAGGGAACTCCTGCAATTGCAAGCAGCGCTTTATCATTTGCCCCGCCATACCATTAAAGGGCGGATTGATAAAATGGTCAAACTCCTGGGTTTGGAGGAGTGGGAAAATAAAAAGACGGGTACTTATTCCGGCGGGATTCGCAAGCGTTTGGATTTGGCTGCGGGATTGCTACACCAGCCGGATGTTTTGGTGTTGGACGAACCGACTGTCGGGCTCGATATTGAAAGTCGGGTGGTAGTCTGGGATTTCTTGCGTCGCTTGCGGGAGGAAGGGACTACGGTTTTGATTACGAGTCATTATCTCGAAGAAGTTGACGCTTTGGCCGATCGCGTGGCGATTATTGACAAAGGGACGGTGATTGCTGAGGGGACACCTCTGGAGTTGAAAAATCGGGTTGGGGGCGATCGGGTGACTTTGCGGATTCGGGAGTTTTCGCCCATCGAAGAAGCCGAAACAGCCAAAACAGTGATGGAATCTTTGCCTTTTGTGCAGGAAGTAATTGTCAACCAGGCTCAAGGAAATTCTCTGAATTTAGTAGTAACACCCCAAAGCGAGGCGCTGGTGACAATTCAGCAAGCTTTGAAAGATCTGGGATTGCCTATTTTTGGGATTGCTCAATCTCGGCCGAGTTTGGATGATGTGTATTTGGCGGCGACTGGTAAGACGCTGTTGGATGCGGAGTTGGCTGCTGCTAGTAATCGGGATTTGAAGGCTGAGCAAAAACAGGCGATGCGATCGTAAATTAAATATCTCTAAAAAATCCTGCCGGTTCAAGACAGGCTTTTTTTAGAGATACCTAATGCTCAACAATCACCGACGTTCCCACTTCTACCTTCTCAAATAAAGCCTGGGCGTCTTTATCAAACATTCTCACACAACCATGAGAAGCCGCCCGCCCGATCGACTCTGGATTGGGAGTACCATGAAAACCAATCACATTCTTACCATCAGTCCAAAACCCAATCCACCTACTCCCCAAAGGATTGTCCGCCCCCGCAGGAACAAGTTCCCCAGTCCAAGGATGTTCCCAAACAGGATCTTTGATCATTTGCAAAACTTTAAAATTGCCCGTAGGAGTTTCCCAGCCACCTTTTCCCACAGCCACGGGGAAGCTAGCTTGCACCTTATTTTCTCGGTAAACATAGACGCGGCGTTCTCGCAATCTTAGCACCAAGCGCACTTCCTCAATGGGAGTTACCGGAGGTTTTGGTTCCTGGGGAATATAGCGAGATGCTTCTGGCAATGCCGGTAATTCTGGTATTGCGATATTGGGCAATTTCACCTGGGATGTTGGTGACTCCGAGGCGATCGCACTATGATTAAAATTAGCCCTAGCTTCTGCAACAGAAAGCGCGACCACACTCAAACTCAACAGAATTAACTTACTCAACAAAGATTTGCTGTTCACCATGTTGTTTTTCGCTAAACTCCTCATCAGCAGTGTCCACGAACTTTAGATCTCAAATTATGCCCAACCAGCTCGATTATAATCTTTTTTGAAATTCTCAAAAATTTACTACTCCGGGGATTAAACTGGATTAGGTCTAAAGGTGGGGACTTTCGCACAGCGAAAGCAAACCCAACCCTGAATAGCAATTAATGTGAGGTTTCAATGCGTCTTCAGAACATCAAATTATTGACCAGTGCCACCCTGTCGGTGCTAGTTTCAGCATTATCAGTGCATCCAGCGATGGCTAACCCTGCAACTCTCATCGCCCAAACCCAGAGCACCACAACAGCCAACACAGAAAGCATCACAGGTATTGTCAAAAGTATTGTCGGCGACATCATCACCATTCGCCCGGAAAATGAGCGATACAGGACTCTGAGGATTCAAAAATGCGTCCTGAAAATTACCGGCCTCGTACCAGGAATGAAAGTCAAAGCCATGTTCCGAGGCTCTCAGGTAGAAAATATCATGGTCCTCTCCAAGTATAAAGTGATAGCTTCACCAGTTGCTACCACCACCACTCCCCGCGTAGAAGCGCCACCGGCTCCAGAACCAGCCCCCATTCAACCAGCTCGTCCCGCTCCCCGCGTCCAACCCCCAACTCCTCCTCGTCCACTACCCCCTCCAGCTCCCCGTCCAGCCCCACGTCCCGTGAGAGGACTTTGGTAGACTTACCTTTGTAGACAGAATTAAGCCACCGCCCTAAACGGTGGCTTCGCTTTTTCCTAGGAATTGGCATCTGGCTTCTAGGGAAGCCGAAGTGTGATATCAATTCCGGTTGTATCGGAATGATTTAACCGCGAAGGCGCGAAGGACGCGAAGCCGTTCCCGTAGGGTAGGACGCGAAGGAAGAGAAGAGAGAGTTTAATACAGGACGATGAAGCTCAAGCCCATGTCTAAAGGCAGGGGTTTGCGTCTCGTTCTTCAGTGATAATAGGATTTTCGAGCATTAGTGTGATATCAATTCCGGTTGTATCGGAATGATTTAACCGCGAAGGCGCGAAGGACGCGAAGGAAGAGAAGAGAGAGTTTAATACAGCACGATGAAGAGAGGATTTTATCTGAAAACCATCACCAGCTCAAGCCCATGTCTAAAGGCAGGGGTTTGCGTCTCGTTCTTCAGTGATAATAGGATTTTCGAGCATTGATTGAGAAATTGCTGCTATGTATAATCTGCGTTTCTTACTGTTAATTTTACTGCTCCCGGTGGTGGCGTGTTCACCAGCTACAGATGCTCAAGCTCCTAGGATTTTGGCCACCAGCCCCCTGTCCCAAATTCCCTCCCAAGCAAACACCAATTCTGCAACGAGTCAGAGCATACCCACCAAGGCGTTATCACCACAACCAATTCGCATCAGCCCTGGAAACTTACCTCAGCCTTTTGCTACCGACAGCGCCTCCAAACCCCCTCAAGTCATACCCCCACCCCCATCGCCAGTGCTGCGAGTCCCTGCGGGCTTTGTCGTCAACGTTTTTGCAGAAAATCTGGATGCTCCCCGATGGCTAGCCTTGACACCCACAGGCGATGTTTTAGTCACCGAAACGCGACAGAATCGGATTACCCTGCTCCGGGATACCAACGGCGACGGAGTTGCGGAAGTTAAGCAGACTTTTGCTCAGGCAGAAAATGGGCTAAACATTCCCTTTGGGATGGCCTTTGGTCAAGGCTATTTCTTCCTAGGAAATACGGCAGAAGTTCGCAGATTTCCTTACACAACCGGACAACAAAAACTAACTGGAACAGGTCAAAAAATAGCCGATTTACCTGGTGGTGGCTATAACCAACATTGGACGCGAAATGTTGTGATCTCGCCGGATGGTAAGAAACTTTATGTATCAGTTGGTTCCCAGTCTAATGCCGATACTGAACCACTACCAAGGGCATCTGTACAGGTGATGAATTTGGATGGAAAAAATCAGCAAACTTTTGCTTCTGGCTTACGCAATCCCGTAGGATTAGATTTTCACCCTTCCAGCGGGCAACTTTACGCCACAGTCAACGAACGTGACGGTTTGGGAGATGATTTGGTGCCAGATTACTTGACCAGAATTCGTCAAGACCAGTTCTACGGCTGGCCCTTTGCTTATTTTAAGCCGAATCTGCTAGACCCGCGCCACGTCAAAAATGGCAGCAGCGAGCGGCCAGATTTAGTGGCGAAAACACTGACACCAGATGTACTGTTTCAAGCACATTCAGCAGCTTTAGGACTGCAATTTTATGACGGCAAAACCTTTCCCAAAAAGTACCGGAATGGAGCATTTGTCGCATTTCGTGGCAGTTGGAACCGCAACGCTGGAACGGGTTACAAAATCGTGTTTGTACCTTTCAATGCGAATTTCCGCCCCGAAGGTTATTATGAAGATTTTCTGACTGGTTTTCTCACCGAGCCATCGGTACCGAAAACCTGGGGACGCCCCGTTGGTTTGCTAGTATTGCCTGATGGGAGTTTGCTGTTTACTGAGGAGGCAAATAACCGGATTTATCGCATTCAGTATCGCGGGTAATATAAAATCCTCTCTTCCGGGGAATTATGAAACTCTCTCTTCTCTTCCTTCGCGTCCTTAGCGCCTTCGCGGTTAAATCATATCAAATCCCGTAGCATCTGAATTATTCAGACCTCTATTCTCTCCCTCTGTGTCCTCTGTGTTCTCTGTGGTTAAATCATTCCAATACAACCGTCAACAATATAACGAGATAATCTGCGGTCAAAAAATCCCCTACAAAATCGAACTCAACACAATTTCATTAGCAACAATCCATTCATAAATATCTTGCAAAGCAGCTTCGGGGCTAATCCTAGGTTGCCATCCAGTGCGTTCCATCACCCTAGAAGAATCAGTAATAAAAATGGGAATATCCCCCGCTCTTTCCTCCAAAACAGGATGAATGGGAATGGATTTTCCCGTAATTTTTTGGCACAAATCTGTTGTTTCAATTAAAGACAGACTGTTGCTGCAACCACCGCCGACATTAAACACTTCACCGTCAAATTCAGCAAAATTTTCTAACTGATAATTAACTAACCGCAACAAGTCTTCAACGTGTAGTAAATCTCTAACTTGTTTGCCACTGCCGCCGAAACCGATATAATTAAGTGACTTTTGAAAATAGTGGGCAGCTACCCACAAACCGCACACTCCCTGATCTACTTTGCCCATTTGCCAAGCACCGGTAATTAACCCGCAGCGGTTAATAATTGCTGGTACATTGTAAGCTGCTCTGTATTCTTCAATCAGCAATTCTGAGGCTAATTTAGTTGCTCCGTAAAGGGAGCGATTTCCTTTGAGAGGGAAGTCTTCAGAAATGCCTAATTCGGATATTCCAGGTATGGTTTGATTTGGGGCGATCGCAAATCTTGACTCCGACTCCAATAATTTGATAGACTTGACAGTGGCGATCGGGTAAACTCGACTCGTAGACAAAAACAATAAACTCGCACCCGTTTGTCTCGCCAACTCCAAAACATTCACAGTACCCAGTAAATTCGTCTGCAAAACATACTGAGGTGAACTAAAACCCGCCAGCACCGAAGGTTCCGCAGCACAATCGATAATGCAGTCTACATTCAGCGCCACCGGATCTAAATCTGCCGCTGTACGAATATCTCCATACACAAACTCAATCCCGGAACTTTTCAGCCGAGGTAAATTCAATTCTGAGCCTCGGCGGCGCAGGTTATCTAAACAAATTATCTGCAATTCCGGGTGAAGTTTCTTGAGGCCAATCGCCAAGCAACTGCCGATGAAACCAGCACCACCAACAATCAAAACTCTTTCAAACATTCGCTTTACAAAATTTCCTTCGTAGTCAAGACTTTAGTCCCATTGGTGTCAACTTAACGTCAAACGTAGTATAGCAGTCTGCTGTCTGACGATGAGGCCTCGATCCCCCTTTAGTAAGGGAGTAGGGTGTGAGTAGGGGGTGGGACAAGAGTCTACTCAAAGTCCCCCTTATTAAGGGGGATTTACTCAAAGTCCCCCTTATTAAGGGGGATTTAGGGGGATCTAGACTTGGCATAAAAGCGACATTTATTATGGGTTTCAGTCTTAAGTTGACACTAATGCTTTAGTCCTTATTCTTTCAACCATGCGCTTTACAAAATTTCGTTGGTAGTCAGGACTTTAGTCCTTAATTCACTACGGTGATAGTCACCACGAGAAAGATGTTTTTCTAGCCAGACATAGAGTACAATAAATAAATACCGACTGCCCATTTCTTTAATCTTCAGCTTGGAAATACCGGCAGTCCGATTGTACCATCTTAGAGGAATTACATCATAGGAAAAACCCCTGACAATTGCTTTGAGGGGAAGTTCTACAGTTAAATTGAAGTGATGGCTCAAAATCGGCTGTACTCCCTCAATCACTTCTTTGCGGTAAATCTTAAAAGCATTGGTGACATCGTTGTAGCGTAAGCCGAAAATAGTTTTGACAAACCAATTTGCTAAGCGGTTAATGGCTAGTTTGTGAATGGGATAGTCTACCACAAAGCCGCCTTTGATGAATCGGGAACCAAAAACGCAGTCATATCCTGCTTGTAATTGGCGATATCCTGCTACTAAATCCCTCGGATCGTCGGAAGCATCCGCCATTACAATGGCGACAGCATCGCCCTCAAATTCCGCCAATCCCCGGCGCACAGCAAATCCGAAACCGTTGGGTGGTTGATTGTTGATGTATCTAACTGTGGGAAAAGTCTCTGATAATTCTTGGCAAATATTCAGGGTGCGATCGACACTATTGTCATTCACAATCAGAATTTCGTGCTCAATGGCTTCTAAATCGAGCGTATGGGCGATCGCCCGCACAGTAACCTCCAAACAGCCCTCCTCGTTGTGAGCTGGTATAATCACAGAAATTTTCACTCCTCATCCTCCACTGTTACCCTAGCGCCACCGCGCAACTTGACAAATTGGTTGTCCACAGGATTATACACCCAAGCTTTGATTTCCGTTTGGGCGATCGGCAAATTATCACCCGACAACTCAACCGCCCATCTAGCATTCCTGTAAACCTGAGACTTCAAAGTCTGAGCAATGTCGGGACTGTTTAAGTTGACATAAGCATTAGCAAAAAAAGATTGTTTATCCCCGACCGATAACAGGATAATATTAGGCTGTGGCAAATCTTCTGGTAACACAGCCCATCCCGTAGCTTTCATAGCAGTATTTTTGTTGATTGTCAAGGATTTATCGCCAATTTGCTGTTGGTCAAAATAGCCGTAAACTTTCTCAGGATTAGCAACAAATTCTACATTTTTAGCAGAGTTTCGCCAACCTATTTTATCAAGAACTAACGCCCCTTCTCTGACCAACCAAGTTTTTTTGCTCAGCACCCTCAAACAACTTTCCGGTGAATGTTGGAAAAATTTCGACGGTTCCAAATAATTAATCAAATCCAAACAATCTTTACCACCTTGTTTGTAAGCAAGTGCAGCTTGAGATTGGGCTACAGCCTGTCCAGAATTAACAATAATTATCCCAATTAACAACCAAGCTAACACCCGATAAACAAGTGTATATCGGCGATTTAAACTAGCAATACTACCTCGCACAAATAATTGCCCAAGCTGAACTAAAGCAACTAGCAACAAAATCGAATTCGTCGTATATCGCGACGATTCCAGCGCCTGAACTGCCCCAAATTGCGCCCTACCCACCGTAATAAACAGAGCCGAAATAACCGAAAACAAACCTAGGGACAACCAAGGTACTGCGTCACGATGCTCCCTCATATTTTTGGCAAAATGGCATCCCAAAAATAAGAAGCTTGCCAGTATTATCAATCCCACAAATGCGGAAATACCAGACAAACGAACAATTGGCGAACCCAACAAACTCAAAAAATAATCAATTACCACAAGGGGCTGATGCAGTAACGCAAAAATATTTGTTTTCCGACTAGGATGATAATCAATTGAGTAAATACCACAAGTTGCCACAAACAGCAACATCCAGACAATAAGTCTTTTTCTTTTCTGTGCCACATTTCCTTCTAAAGCCATCACCGCCGGAATTGCAGCCAACCAAGAAAGCAAACCTTGAGCCATAGAAAAACTAGCAACAAAGCAGAATAAAGCAGCAAGGGATATTTGAATACTAGCCGATATTTTTTTGGGTAAAATCAGACAATAAACCGCAGCGACGAAACAAAAATTGACTAAAAACCAAGCGAGTTGAAATCCCCACAACCAGTTTTCATGCTGAACCAGGGAACATAGCAAAATACAAGTTAAGATATTAGCTAAATGCCACAAATCATCGCCGCCATTCTGAAGCTGCATGGCGGATAACTTGTAAATAGCCATAAAAGTGAGGATAGCCAAACCAATACTGAGACACAGCGGATAATTAATATTCCATCTGGACAAAAAAGCCAGCATAGCCATAATGATTTTGGGGAACACTATCCGGTGATTGCTGTGCAAAGTCCAAACATCGTTAAAAGTTACATTTCCCCCAGCTATTTTTCCAAAAAAACTAGCCAACCTCCACTCGTCATCAATGGGAACGTTAACGCTAAAATTCGCAACAAATCCGATTAATAAAAGGACGGGAGTGAGATATAAAGTAAATAACCAGAGGATTTTTTTCATCAACGTGCGATGGATTCCATACACCATTCTATATTATTTGTGGTTGCAGAATCAGGTGGAAGATTAACAGTCAACATCACCTGACGGTGAAACCGAAATTGATATTCAACCGCTAGGGCTATGCCAAAACCCCATTTTCCTGATTTTCAAGAGAATGAGCAATATACCAATCCTAAATCATTTGTGAATTTCTTACTCCCTCCCCTTCATAAGGGGAGGGTTGGGGTGGGGTAAAAAACTTTACGACTCCTGCAAGGACTGCTATAGCAATAACCGTGATATTATCATTACCGCCGTGCTCCAAAGCCTTGTTCACGCATTCTTCAGTTAACTTTTTTGGCGACTCTCCAAATTCCCCCACCAAATTTGTCAATTTTTGATTACTAACCTCTCCATTCAACCCATCGCTACACAGCAACAACACATCGCCCGCAGACCATTTTCGCACCACAGGTAAGTCTTCACTATCCCATTTTGGATCGACCGAAAATTGACTATTTTCCTTCCCTCCCAAACAAGAATTCACCACCGAACGCATCGGATGAGTCGGTATCTCTTCCTCCGTAATTCTCCCCAATTCTAGCAATACCTGCACCACTGAATGATCCGCTGTAATGTAGGGATTATTTCCTGGAGTAAAATGATACAAACGACAGTCCCCAGCATAGAGATGGAGGTATTCTGTGGGAGATATAATCGCCGCTACTATAGTTGTCCCCATCCCAAATAATTTGATGTTTTCGCAACCAGCTTCTTGGATGGCTTCGTGAGCTTTGTAGAAACATCCAAGCAAAAGTTCATATCGCTCTTTATGGGTTTCTGGTAAAGGTGTTTCCAGCAACTCTCGAAAGGTATCTATGGCGATTTTCGATGCTATTTCGCCTCCCCTGTGTCCCCCCATGCCGTCGGCGACTACCGCCAGCATAGTTGATGTTTCTGGACACCAGAATTCTAGCAGATAATTGTCTTCATTGTGGGGGCGAACTTTGCCACAGTCAGTTTTGGCATGAAAGGCTAATTCTTGTTTTGCTTTTAAATTATCCATCAACTATTACCTCTAGTTCAAGATTGCCGAGTTTGATGATATCGCCAGTTTTGAGAATTTCAGGATTTGAGGGTTGTTTTGGTGCGGCGGGAAGCAGTTGTTTCCCATTGACAAAAGTACCGTTTGTACTGTCTAAATCAATAATTTGCAACTTACCTTCTACCCATTCAATCACTGCATGGCGGCGAGAGATGGCAGATTTATTATCAATTTTGCATTCAGTTAAGTCAATGTCTGCTATACTCATGGGAGCATCGCTGCGACCGATGATGGCTCGGATTTGACTCAGGGGAAATTTCTGGTTGGCGCTGCTGCTATTGCGTACCAATAGTTTAGCATTGTCTGGTGTCAGTCGTCCTTGATAAATTGGATCAGACCCAAAGCCACTACTCATTCTTTACCTCCCAAGTCTCGTGAATCTCTCAGCAATTTGGTGGTTCTATTGGGGTCTAATTTACCACTTTTTTCCAAGTCCTCTAGCTGCTGGTCGATTTGATTAACTATATCAGTTTTTCCGGCTTTTTCAGCATTATATCGGGATTCTTCCAGTAGTTCTTTTTGCAGATTGGCATCGTCGGTGCGGCTCAATTCGTTACTTTTGAGGTTGATCAGCCAGCAGCAATGGTCGTTCTTGATTTCCTTGTTTTCTTTTTGTGCTTCACTAGGACTTGTTGTATAATTAATGGCAGCTTTTGCTCTCACGGGATTGGTCATTCCCTTGGCTGTGAGTTCCAGAGAAATTACGTCTTTGTTACCTGTAGGTTCGTCAAATCCTCCTAGGGGAATTTCGAGTTCGATTAATAAATCCGTGGGGGAGTTGGCGGCTATTGCGCCGATGGTTAATTGATTTTTAGCTGTTTCTTCTAGGGGCAAATATTCGGGGCGGTAACGACAAAAGCCTTTGATTGTAACTCCGTTGCTAGGTATTAGCTGGATGACGGTGTTTTCGGTGGCCATCGCCTGACATTCCGTGAGTCTTTTTTGGAGTTGGGGTTGCAGGCTGGCTGGAGTATCTGCAAAGATAAATGAGCCTCGCCCTTTGTCGCTTAAATCTGTCAGGAATGCTGTATTGAAATTGTTGGCGTTTCCTAATCCGACGGTGTTGAGAATTATGCCTAGGTTGGCTAGTTGTTTGGAGCGATCGATCAAAACCCCCGTATCATCTAAAATCCTTCCTTGGGATGTGGTAGCATGACCGTCAGTAATCAAGATTCCCACCCGCGCGACTCCGGCTTCTGGAGGTAGGGCGTTTAGTATCCAATCTAAGGCTAAACCGGTGAGGGTAACACCTCCTGCTGTCAGTTGGGAAATGGCGGTATTGGCGGGTTGAAGGGCGGCGGCGCCACCGGGTAAAGATTGGAGCAAAGGTGTTACACTGGTGGAGAAGCCGGCTAAGGAAAGCCGATCGCGATCGCGCAATTGAGCCACAACAGCCCGACAAGCTTCCTGAGCCCGTTGCAGATTTTCTCCTCCCATTGATTGGCTGGTATCGAGGGCGATGGCAATTCGCAGAGGTAAGCCGGGCCCACCGGATTGGGGACGAATTCGCACTCGCAAGATGTGTTTTGTGTTTTTGGCTGTGATTTTGGCTGGTATATCCCAGTCAAGTTCTAGGTTGAACATGATGTTATTTTGAATTAAGATTGTGCGAGCTTTGCAGTATATTTTACATGAATATTAAATTTCTGAACAGTTAGAAAACCGAACCAGCAATTTAAAGATTCGTAGGGGCGGGTTCACCAACCATATACAACAATGACCAACAATTCAAATAAACCCGCCCCCACCCCACGGTAAAGATTAATGTACATTGAGATTGTTGGTGGGGTGGGGGCGGGTTTTGGGAATTTTCGGTTTTCCATCTATATGGTTGGTGAACCCGCCCCTACAAATTGCATCTAGGATGATGCAAAAGATGGAACCATCGCCAGCAATTCCTCAACTGAGAAAGGTGGCGATTGAGGAATTGCTGCTTCCGCATCCATGAGTTCTTTCATTTTCTCAAAAATCAACAGAGTTTCTGATTCTCCATCAGTTAGTTGATCGTAAAAATTAGGGATAGAAAACCAGTGTTCAAAAGCAATCTCTAACAAACCATTAGTGGCTAATTGCACTTGCCAATACCGAGAATATCGGCCATCCACAATCTCAAATAATGGGGCTGGATTGTGTATGGGATAATAAGTATACCGCTCGTCGCAAATATAGTAGGATAATTTTCCTTGCCATTGGGAGATAGCATAGACAATATACTCTTTACCTATTATCAGTTTGAATTCAGTTTCTGTGGTGATATCTAACGGTGGATTTAGGTAGTTTTCTGGTAGTTCGGTTCCTTTGTTGGCAATGCAGCGAATTTTCATAGTATATTAACCTCACTGGTTTTTCGGTGCTATTTTGGGGTATGTACGTTTGATTTTGTACTCTACATTTTGGAGAGTGCGGGCATTTCTATACCAATGGATTTCAACGATAGCTCCCTCGATAATCGCGCTTTGGTTACTAGCCATTTTATACCAATCTTCAGGCTGACCGCCATAGTTGGCAACCAATCTGGGAGCATCTCCTAGGGGTCTGCTGGAGCCACCTTGAATCATGATGGCGGGTTGATTTTTAGCATCTTGGAGCAGTATTTGCTCTTGTAAATTATTGGGGATATCATCGGGAATTGCACCTCTGATCATATTGCTGTTACAAACCATAAAAACTAGGCTAACTTAAAATTATACAATCAATCAGAGTCGAGGATTCAGAAACCGGGTTTTTATCAGATTTTTGGTGGTCACCGATAGATTCAGGAAAAAACCCGGTTTCTTGGATTTACACATGGGCTCAGAAACCGGGTTTTTGCCAAATACTTCGTTGTCACCGATAGATTCAGGAAAAAACCCGGTTTCTTGGGCACAGTCGAGGATTCAGAAACCGGGTTTTTATCAGATTTTTGGTGGTCACCGATAGATTCAGGAAAAAACCCGGTTTCTTGGGCTCAGTCGAAGGATTCAGAAACCGGGTTTTTGCCAAATACTTCGTTGTCACCGATAGATTCAGGCAAAAACCCGGTTTCTTGGGCTCAGTCGAAGGATTCAGAAACCGGGTTTTTGCCAAATACTTCGTTGTCACCGAGAGATTTCGGAAAAAACCCGGTTTCTTGGGCACAGTCGAGGATTCAGAAACCGGGTTTTTATCAGATTTTTGGTTGTCACCGATAGATTTAGGCAAAAACCCGGTTTCTTGGGCACAGTCGAAAAAAAATCGAGCCGCAAGCGGCAGAAAGGGCAAAGAATTAAGAGCGCAAAGCGCAAGAGGGAAAAAGAGTAGAGAAAACGAAGAGTCCTCGCGGGAGACTACAGCACAGAACCAAAAACCGGAGACTACGCAGAAGCCAGAGCAACGCGAAAACCGAAGTTCGAGCAACGAATGCCCGCCGAATTCCTGTTACGAATGGCACTGCGGCAATCGACCGCATTGTTGAACCAGGAGCCGCCACGCTGCACTCGGTATTCAGATCCACCAGTTTCCCAAGAACTTCCATCAGTCGGTGCGCCGTTATAATTATCGTGCCATTTATCGCTGCACCATTCCCAAACATTGCCGTGCATATCATATAAACCAAACGCATTAGGTGGAAAACTCCCCACATCCGTTGTTTCTTTGCGGTACAGTCCTTTGGAGGCCTTGGCGTAGGGGTTGTTTCCGTCATAGTTAACTAATTCTGGGGTAATAGTTTCCCCAAAATGAAATGGGGTGGTTGTATGAGCTCGACAGGCGTATTCCCATTCGGCTTCACTCAGTAAGCGATACGTTTTCCCGGTTGTTTGCGAGAGTTTCTTACAGAATTTGACAGCATCATCCCACGATACATTTTCCACAGGACGTTTTTCACCTTTGAAACGCGATGGGTTGTTTCCCATGACGGCTTCCCACTGTGCTTGGGTGATGGCGTATTTTCCTGCAAAAAATGTCGGTACTGTGACTCGATGCTGCGGACTTTCGTCACTACATCCACCTTGTTCGTTGTCGGGGGCACCCATCATAAATGTGCCGCCGGGAATCTGTACCATTTCTAAGCTGACTCCGCGCCCTAGGTTTTCACTAAGGTATTCAGCTTGTCGTTGTTCTGTTTTGATGGTTTCTCCGCTGTTGTTGACTGTGATTACTTTAAAGTCAAAGGTTTGTGTTTGTTTTTTTGGTTGAGGGGCTGGTTCGGGTATTGATGCTAGCAATTGATTGATTCGATTAATAAAGGCCGAGGCTAGGATGGGCTCAGAAACCGGGTTTTTATCAGATTCTTCGTTGTTATCAACAGATTTAGGAAAAAACCCGGTTTCTTTGGTCGGAGTGTATAAGCCCTGTTTTGGTGCCAATGCTGTCAATACTTGTTCCGCTGTCCATCTATTTTCTCGCTCTTTTTCCAAGCATCCCCTGACTATCGCCGTGAATGGTTCTGATATTTTTGACCAGTCTATTTCCGGCTGTTCGTCTAGGGTTTTTTTCATTACTTCTTCGTCTGTCTTTCCTGTGAATGGTAGACTTCCTGTCAGGATTTCTGCTGTCATGATTCCCAGTGACCAAATATCCGATGCTGTTCCTACTACTCCCTTGTAGGATTCTGGGGGAGCATAAAATGGTGTTCCTCTCCTATCTTGGGTTCTCAGTGAGTTGGTGCCGATTTCTCGCAGCAGTCCTAAGTCTGATACTTTCCATTTGTTATCTGCGTATAGCAGGTTGGCTGGTTTGATGTCTCTGTGGACTTTTCGCGGACTTAAATTGTGTAGGTAGTGTAATGCTGCTGCTGTGGCTTTGACTATTTCTCTGGCTTCTGTTGTGGAGAGTTTTCCGGTTTTTAGTTTTTTTTCTAGGGTGATTGTGGCGATTTCCATGACGATGAATAAATATTTGTCTTCTTTGACTTCGCAGGTGCCTACTGTGTAGGTACGAATGATGTTTTCGTGTTGCAGGTTGGCTGCTGCTATTAGTTCGTTTAGTTGTTTTTTGGCTTTGGTTTCATCTTCTTCTAAGGCGATTAGTTTGATTGCTATTTCCCTGATGAATTGGTCTATGATTACTTGATCTGCTTTGTATACGGCTCCATAGGCTCCACATCCTAGGTATTCTTGGAGGTAGTATTCGTTGTTGACTGTTTCGCCTTGTAGTTTTCTCCAAAATCTTTCTGGGTACATGATTTTTAGTTGGTGTTAGTGGTTGTACTTGGGCTCAGAAACCGGGTTTTTGTGAGATTGTCGGTTGAACTCTTGCTCCCCCCCTTAGCAAGGGGGGGCTGGGGGGGGTAAAAGAGTTGATGCAATAAACGATTAAATCTCATCTACATTTCTAACTCTTGCTCCCCCCCTTAGCAAGGGGGGGCTGGGGGGGGTAAAAGAGTTGATGCAATAAACGATTAAATCTCATCTACATTTCTAACTCTTGCTCCCCCCCCTTAGCAAGGGGGGGCTGGGGGGGTAAAACACCCGATGTTCTCAACGATTTAATCCCCTCCACAATCACCTCTAAAACCCCATCCAAATTATGATAAACATCATCATTAGTAAACCTCAAAAATTTAATTCTTGCCGACTCAATAAACTCTTGCCTTTCTGCATCATATTCAACAGCGCCATCCACAAAATGGCTGTCACCATCAACTTAAGCGTGCTAACTTGATTTCTGGTGAATAAAAGTCGATCGCAAATGCTGCTACACTGTATTGTCTGCGAAATTTACAATTCTCAAGCTGTCTGTTTCTGATTCGTTTCCATAGTTCCTTTTCAGCTTCTGTCATTTCTCTGCGAAGCTTCTGCCGCTTAAATTTTTCTGAGCTTTTGTTGTAGAGTTTTGTCATTGTTGTATAGGGTTTTTTGTTGGTTGCTGAGTATTTTAACCCCCCCCCAGCCCCCCCTTGCTAAGGGGGGGAGTTAGAAGTTTTTTGGGGTTTTTTGTTGGTTGCTGAGTATTTTAACCCCCCCCAGCCCCCCCTTGGTAAGGGGGGGAGTTAGAGTAAGAGTTTTTGTTTGAGTTTTTGCGGAGTCTAGGGGTTTTATATTTCTCTTACCTCGATGGTTTCATCGTTGTTGATGCCGATTTCTAGGGTTTGTCCGGCTAATTTGTTTGTGTCTGGAATGTTCTCGAATATCCAGCTATTTAATGGCCGTTCGACTAGGGATTCTAAAAGTGATTTGATTCGCCTCCCGCCAAAGAGTAAATTGTCTCCCCGTTCCATTTTTTGCCTCAAAACATTGAGCGTTGATGGCAAGAATTTCAGGGTGAATCGATATTTTTCTAGGGCGCATTCGGACAACTGTTTTAAAAATTTGTCGCCGATTGCTTCGACGAAATCTGGCCGCAGCAAGTCGAATACTACTATATTATCTCCTAAACGGTTCAGCAATTCGGCGCGACCGATGCGGGTGGTGAAATGCCAGTCTACTTCGGCGCGGAAGTGGTTTTCTACTTGCTCCCAGGAGAAGTCATTGGCGTTTCCGGCTTTTACTTTCTCCATGATACCTTCCCGGATCTTCACACCGGTTTGAGGATCGATGATATCCGATGCGCCGATGTTGCTAGTGAAAATAATTGCTGTTTGGTTGAAATATGCTGTCTGTCCTTTTCCGTCAGTCAGTCGCCCGTCTTCGAGGATTTGCAGGAATTTATCCAATACTTTGGGGTGAGCTTTTTCTATTTCGTCAAACAACAATATACTGTGGGGGTTTTCCATGACTCGATTGGTTAATTGTCCCCCTTCTTCGTAACCGACAAAACCGGGAGGTGCTCCGGCTAATTTTTCCGCCGCGTGTTCTTCTTTGTATTCTGACATATCAAACCGGGCGAAGGCTTTTTCGTCCCCAAATACTAATTTGGTCATGGCTTTGGCTAATTCGGTTTTCCCGACTCCGGTGGGCCCAACAAAAAAGAAAATACCTTTTGGTTTACCACTCCGCCCGCTACTCCCGCCGATCGTCAATCCGATTCTAGCGGTAGTTAGCATGGTGGTTACAGCTTGTACGGCCCTTGGTTGCCCGATGACGGTACGTGGAAGCTCTGTTTTGGCTTGCAAAACCTTTTCGGCTCCCATGCGCTCCCAGGGGTCATCTCGCACCCCGAATTTGTAGAAGTCGATGAGCCGCCACATTTCTTTGGGTTTGACTGAGATGCGATCGCGCCAGGATGTGGCCCGCAGCGCATCTAGTTCTAGGGCGCGGAAGTTTTCGGTGAGTTCAGCAAATTCTTCCGCGAGGTTGTCGAGTTCTGAGGGTATTCCTGGGGCGCTGGGTTTGTTGTTGATGCGATCGCCCCCATAGAAACCTGTGAGGAACCGTTGAGCAAACAGCCGTCGTTCATCCTTGTTGGGCCGGGATACTTGGAGCAGCGTGACGGTGGGATTGTTGTGGTACACCCATTCCGGGACTCGCTGCAAGTCTCTAGCGAGGATGACTAGGGTGTTGCGACAACCGGCTAAATCGCCTTCTCGGATCAGGGATGCTTCTAGGGTGCTTTTTTTCAGCAATACTAGGGCGTTTCGCTCTTCCCCACTGTAGCGACTGGCGTCTGAGGTGATCATATCTGCTAAATCGACCACGGCGGCGGCTGGGTTTGCAGTTTGGGAGACGAGGGCTCGCAGGTTCCCGAAGGCGTCTTCTAGGGATACTCTGGTGTTCATTCTGGGGCCCACTGCTCCGGGATTGCCACGGGGGGGTGGAGCCATTGGGTTTGCGGGTGCTGCTGGGGCTGTGGGGGCGGGCTGGGTTGGTAATTGGGGGTTGATGCGGGTGGCGGCTGTGCGGGCTATTTGTTCAAAGCGATCGCTCATTTCGGGTCGAGCAAAGGTGAATCCGTCTATGGAGTCGTAGCGGACTATTAGCTGGAAGTTGAGGTCTTGGAAGTAGTTGGTGAGGAATTCGTGAATTCCTTGGTAGCTGCCGCGCCAGAGGAATTGGTCGTCTATGTTTCCGTATAAAACTATGTGTTGGCGGCGGTATAGTTGTTTTTCAAATTCTTGTATCCAGCGTGATGATGTGATGTTCATTTGATTTTAGATTTTAGATTTTGGATTTTAGATTTTGAAACCCGGCGGTTGAAAACCCGGAGATCCCCCCCGGCCCCCCTTAAGAAGGGGGGAGAAAGAGCATCATCAAAGTCAACCTCTACTCCCCTTTTTAAAGGGGGGACAAGAGTTGTTCAAAGTCCCCCTTATTAAGGGGGATTTAGGGGGATCGGGATATGTGCAACGCCCATTAAATTGGTATAAGTCTTGTTTTGGTTGGTTTTGGTTAGTTTCCGGTGCGGTTTTGTTGTTGGTCGTTGTTGGGTAGTTCGTCGTCACCTACCAATTCCCGATCGGGGTCTTTTCCTTCCCAGGTGACTTCGCTCATGTTGATGCCGAATTCTGCTCCGAGGCGATCGTGCATTTCTGTCAATACCTTTTCAGCTTCGTCGCAAACGGCTGCTGTTCCTCCTCCCACGGCTGCTTCGGTAGTTTTGGAATAACCATCAACGTTGTACCAAACTTCGCCTTCTACTGGTACGCTGATACTAATTCCTTTACCTGAATTAGTCGCAGCTTTCAGTATTAGTGATGCGTCGGGATGATCGGGATATTCTAGTTGAGGTTCGTTGACAAAAAAGCCCATTTCTGCTAATGTTTCAGCGATACTTTTGGCTATGTAATCTCGCTGGTCGGCTTGGATTTGGGCTGCATTTGCTGTTGCGATAATTTGTTGTTCTTGGGTTTTTGCTGCTGCTAGAATCAGGGCTGGTTTGTCAAATTGTTCTGCTTCTATGGCGGCAATTCCTGTTTGCAATTGGGTGGCTAATTCATCTATTAAATGTATTTGCCACCGCAGGGCTACGGGGTCGGTTCTTAAGCCAATAATCAGGTCTTCCAGTTCGCCAAGGGCTTGTTCGGCTGCGGCTTTCTGTTGTTGCCATTGGGCTCGGTTGCGGGCTACGGATGCGATATGCTGTTCTACTGCTGCTGTGGCAGTGTTTAAGGGCGATCGCGCGGTTTGGGGGTTCCCGGAGGCGATCGCACTTCTGAGAGCACTGAGCGCTGTTTGGGCTGCTGTGCGGCCGGCGCGATCGAATTTAATCGCGTCTGTTTGGGGGATTTGGGCTATTTCCCGCTCTAGTTCTTCGAGCTCAAACTGCTGTTTTTCTAGTTCGGCTTTGCGTTTTTTCTCTTCGTCATCCCGGCGTTTGCGACTAATTGCGCGATCGAGTTCTTGTTCGATTTTGGGCAATTCTTGGATGGTTTCTTGCAGTTGATATTCGGTTGTAACTCCCCGGAGGCTATTTAGGAGGTTTTGACCGCGTTTTGCGAGTTCTGAGCTATCCTGTGGGTAGATTTCTGGTGATTTTTGTTGTATTTTGGTGATGGTGGCTTGAGTTTGGGCGATCGACTGATTTCTGAGAGTTTCTAAACGTTGAAGGCGTTCTCGTTCGGCGGCGGCGGCTCGAATTCGTGCTTCTTCTGCGGCTTTGCGCTCACGTTCTTGTTCTAATCTTTCTCGTCTTTCTCTTTCTAACTGAGCTTGGGAATATTTGGGGCTGCTACTCATCTATTTTTTCTCCTTAATGGGGTTTGTGTATCAAAAGGTTGAAAGTTGTTGCAAGATTTTTTCAGAACAGGCAAGATGACATTGGTGTCAACTTAACTTCTAACCCAGTCAGAGATTGCTGTTTAACTATTAAACTTTGATCCCCCCTAGCCCCCCTTAAGAAGGGGGGGACAAGAACTTGCTCAAAGTCCCCCTTCTTAAGGGGGATTTAGGGGGATCTAGACTCAGGTCAAAGCAATATTTTTCAGGGCTTTAAGGCTTAAATTGACACTAATGGTAAGATGCCTGCCCGCCCATTAATCTTGCTTAATTGGCTCCACAATTACTCCGCGCTTTAACATTCGAGCTTCAAACTCTTGGCTAAATCCCGGTTTATTTGGCACTCCCACAAAAGAGATTTCTCCTGCTAATCCCATAAAAAATTCCAGCCCTGCGGATGTATCTGCATCAGACAATAGAGCAGTAATCAAGCTGCGATAACGCTCTGTCAAAGGCAATAGTCGCTGATTTGCTGAACCGCGCCAGAGTAAATCTCCGTGCAGTTTTTCGATGTAAAGTCCATCGATCAGTAAATCTATTTTTTGCAACAATGCTTGTTGGGCTGCTGTGCCCTGTTGCTGTAGATGTTCGATTCGATAACCAGTGTAACACATGATGCCTAGGTCGGTGCGATCGCGCAGCTTATCTACTAAATTGGATAAGGCTTCTGCTTGCAGCATCGGCTCACCACCAGAGAAAGTAACACCTTCAATTCCCGGTACTGCTAGCACCCAATCTACTAACTCTGTGACTGTTACCAAATCTCCTGAATTCTCATCCCAAGAATCCGGCACAATACAACTTGGACAAGCAAACCGACAGCCTTGCACCCAAATAACTGCCTGTTTTCCAGGGCCGAGTACGTTCACTGGAGATTGGCGTTTAAAGATACGCAATTTCTCTGAATTCATGGCATTTTAAATTGTAGATTATAGATGTTAGATTACTCTTTTATAGCCGGATTTGATCTAAGATTAAATGAACCGCGAAGGCGCAAAGGACGCGAAGGAAGAACCCCCCCCTGCCCCCCCAAGGGGGAAAGAAGAAGATGCTGTTCTTCCTTTGTGTCCTTCGCGTCTTCGCGGTTTGATCGTTCCGATACAACCGGAATTAATATAGACCTCGACCATATTTATTGTGGAACAGGCATCTTGCCTGTTCAAGACTGACTTTTGGGGAGATGTCTAATATTTTAAACATAAAAAAATCCCCCATTTGGGGGATTTTAATTCAACACTACTACATAGCCTTAGTTTCCGGCATTAAACATTTATCAGAATCGCAGCCCGCAGGCCCGGAATCCATCATTTCACCCAAGTCATAACGACTGAGTGCCACCTCAAACACATCTATTTGACGACGAACTAAAACGTCTTTCAACATCGTTTCGTAAGTTTCCTTTTTAATCGGTTCAAAGGGCAAACGTGGGAAAGTCTCTAGGGCATCAAAGCGAGACAAAAGTGCGGCGGAAATGTAGCCTTCGTCATCGCGAATGGCTTCGTAAATCCGTGTTCCCAAACTTTCAACTTCATTTTCCCGCAACTCAATCGTCGCGCTGGTGTTGTGTCGCACGTAGAACTTTTGCACCTGCATATAAAAGTCCATTTGTGCCGCCGCTGAGAATTTGTTGATCTCAATTTCATCAGCACCGGGCAAATCCGCCCAACTGACAGCAACAGGTATTTCTACCAGCCATTCTGTACAGCGTTCATCGAAGGGATTGTTCAGCAAATTGCCGTTTTCATCTTTGTCAGATTGAGACGGAATCACGTTGTATCCGTAGTCGATGCAGGCGAGGGCTACAGGGTCGTTTTTGCCGAAAGTGATTCGGCGAATGAAACGCTGGGATTTCGGGGGATGCCAGCCGGGGGAAGCACCTGTCAGTAGAGATTTTGTACCCGATGGTTGAACGGTTGTGCAGCGATTTGGACGTTTCAATGAATGGCGATCGCAATAATCCCATACAACCCGATTCACAATCTCCCGCCAACCAGTCAAATACTCTTCTTCCCGCTGTTTAAACGCCATTCCCTGGTCAGTTTCTGGGCGGCCTTCCACCCACCAGCGCAACCACTCAACGCCAAAAGCATGAACGAAGAAATCGAACAATCCGGTGAAAGAGACGCCGACAATCGGGTCTAATTCGCGGCTGTATTGATAGCGCGGTTCGCTAAATTTGTGATTGAGAAGTACGGCGACAGATAAACCTGCTGCGGTGAAAGCTTCCTCTTGTTCTTTAAAGTTGTAAGGGTCAATTTGATTGAGATGAACCTCAGAAAGATTACAGTTTCCAGCTAGGGTATTGCCGAAAACTCCCTTATGAAACTCTGGTTCATTGAAACAGTAAGTATCATGCAATCCTGGTAATTCTTCGACACTTCTGACAACTTGCCATTTACCTTTACCTTTAGCCTTCCTCCCTTTGCTCACATCTAACCGCTGACAAGGAATTTCACCACAGTCAGTAATTTGCAAGTAGTACAAATCCCGACTTCGGACACCGTAATTAGTAACTGCTCCTTGATGAGCACAAAGATTTAGCGATGAGCGAATACCACATTTGGTCAAAAGTAGCTGAACTCTAAAAGCGCGATCGCGATCGGAGATATAAATTCGGATACCATTACTATGGGTATTCGATCCATCCGTATCGGCTAATCCAGCAATAAAATGTAAAATTGCTTGTCGGTTCCAGCTCGCAATTACATTTAACGCTTCTGGGTTAACTTTCAAACTTTTCAGAAATTCTCCAGAAAAGCTCAAGTTAGTTACATCTGTAAAAACAGGTAAATAGTCATAGTTTCTTTCATGCGACTTATTTCCTGCTACTGACAATGCCATTTTGCCTTCGTAAAGTCGAACTTTTGCATTATCATTTTGGTCTGTAGTTCCATCTCCTACAGCCACACCCAAAGTGTAAGCATAACTCGAATCGATATTCATGCCATCTTCATACTGAATTGTAAAAGGTTCAGTATGAATGCTATATCGACTTGTATCCATCAAGTCTTTGGTTTGGACTTCTTGGTAAACTTTACCAAAGCGATCCTTGACAAAGAAACGATGATATTCTGTGGCATCCAGATAAGTACCATCAGCAAACTTTACACGATAAAGTTTGCGTCGTCCGCCATTCGTATCACTCCCTGTCTGAAATGGTGTGACTGAGCTCCATCTTTGACCATTCCAAATTTCGATTTCAGTTCCAACAACGTCCTTTATTTTATGCAGTCCGTCTTTAGTAATTAGCAGAGTGTCGCCACTTACACAGTGAAAATTAGAGCCAATTATCTCGCCACACGGGTTTAAACCCAAACGAACTGACCGATGCTCTAGTTCCTCAGCAGTCATGTCAGGATAACGTTCCTGCAACCACTGTTTAGCTTTTCCTTCGTCGTAGGCTTTCAAGAACTCAATTTTAAGACTAGGTGTTGAAAGTAAATCAACATTAGCTCTAGCTACAGCTTCACCAGCCCATTGAATTGCACCTTCACCAGAGTAATACTGTTTTCTAACAGCCTCAATACATTCTTCTAATGTAGGTTTGTAATGGAAAACACGAGAGTGATTTGCCATTCTCAAAGCATCGCGTTCTGGATCTATTTTCCAGTTGCCATTTTCATCTTGTTGCCACAGATTATCTTTAGCATTTGCGCCTAGTGCGTCACCAGAATCAAACTGACGAATTCCCGCGCTGCGCCTAATATTTCCAGCCACAATTGTAACCGCAGCTTCATCAATCAACACGCAGCATTCAACTGAATTTAACTGTCGCCCTAAAGCTTTATTCAAAATTGCCGAGCAACGTTGATAAAGGTCAGGCAATTTGACTGGATTTGCGACTCCGCCAAAACCTTTTAAAGGTTCTCCCACGGGGCGGACATCGCTCAAATCGATGTAAACTTGAACTTCTCCTGCAAATCTTTCATCTGTGGATAATTCCAGCAAAGCTTGATAGGAATTTACCCAACCTTGGCGGGAATCTCCGACATAAATAGTTGCGGTTTTTTCTGCTATTTTTACTTCGGTTTCTTGACGGCGCAATTGAGCGGGTGTAGAGCCAATTTCGCCTTGCATTGTCACGGTTAAGCGGTTGCTAATCGGTGGCAATTGGTTGATATATTTGGGTTCCAAAACTGCACCGGTGCCACAGCCCATCATCGCCAAATCCATCAATAAGCCAAAGGCGCGCCAGTCGAGAATATTGGTTGAGGAACAATTATAGGCGCCGGAAAAATTCTCTGGTTGCTCGATCCATTTGCTACCGCCCACCCACAGCCAGCGCCCGGAAGCGAGGGTTTTGAGCTGGTTTTGCATCCGGTGTAGGAGTTGTGTTTCTTCGGAGGTGAGGTTTCCGAGCTTTTGGAGACCTTTGACGGTTCGATCGCACACATCGGCCCAAGTCTCCCTTCCCGTGTCGGTACGACGGCTGTACGTCCTGAAAAATACTGGATTGGCTGCGGGTGCTGTTTCGGGGAAATCGGACAGGTGACGTTTCTCGCGGGCACTCGATCGCTCTAATTCTCGAACCATAGGTTGTGTACTGACGTGTCGGAATATATCAACAGACTATGAATATACAACAGGATTCAGATTTAGGGTTAAAGGTTGACAAATTTCACATTTTGCACTAAATATGGTGGACACCTCTATACAGGCAGAGTGTCAGAATAGCCTCAAAACTTCACCAAAAAACCCGATTTTTGCCAGAAACCGGGTTATACACAAATGTTTTAAATTGTCAATCATTTGTGAGTAAAAACTCAATATTTGGCTGTAGGGGGTCTTGAACAATGCCTACACCCTGAAATCCCCAACGTTCGAGCAGTTTTTTGATTTGTGGACTGGAAATTGACTCGACCCCGAAGCGATCGGCAAAATCGGCCGCGTGGGTGTTAAGGTAGCTCAAAGCGTCATAGTCTTCGCGGAAAATCAGCAGAAAACTTGCCACTTTATCTGGGTTGGGACAAGCGCTGAGGTATTTGCCATCAGCACGGGAACGCAGCAGGTAAAAAATTTGAGATAGCATTTTATCTTTATTTGTGAAAGTAATAGATTAGCTTAAATTGGGCATGGGGTATAGTGTCTTTTGTATAGCAAGCGCCTTGGTGGTTGCTATACTTAAAACACAAAAACTATCCAAGATACTAAACGCAACGAGTCAGTAAAGCTATGTCTGCTAAAGATGCCTTCCATGAAGTTGTTAAAATCGCTCTCCAGAAAGATGGATGGCAGATTACTCACGATCCATATAATTTACAAGCAGGAACTTTAGAACTTTACATTGACTTGGGTGCCGAAAAGGTGGTTGCAGCCGAAAAAGATGGACAGAAAATCGCAGTTGAAATCAAAAGCTTTACTGGGCCATCCAAAATATCCCAATTTTATACAGCTTTGGGGCAATTCATTAGTTATCGAGCAGCTTTACAAAAACAAGAAAATGACCATATTTTATACCTGGCAGTACCAGGAAATGTCTACGATAGCTTTTTGACAATGGGGTTTATTCAGTCTTTAGTTCAACAAAATCAAATTCATTTAATCATTTGTGATATGGAACAGGAGGCGATTGCACAATGGCAAATGTAGACCTTTATCGGCAACACATCCAAAATCTGCTCTCCCAACACGCTAGTCTGGTGTGGGATGAGCGAATTCAGGCTCAAACTATCTTTGATATCGATCGCGATCATTATCAATTAATCTATGTAGGCTGGCGTAATCAGCGACGAGTTTATGGCCCGGTGTTGCACCTGGATATTATGGATAATAAAATCTGGATTCAGCAGGATGGCACTGAGGTGGGTATTGCTAACGAACTGGTTGAGTTGGGAGTTCCCAAAGAAGATATTGTACTTGGGTTTGACCCGCCGATTATGCGGAAATTTAGTGAATTTGCGATCGGATAAATTTAACCAAAGAAACCGGGTTTTTGCCCGTTTCTACTAGACACAACGAAGTATTCAAGGGAAAAACCCCGGTGGTTGAGCCCTTCGACTACACTCAGGGTAAACTGCGTCGAAACCCTGACACCAAAACTTGAGGGGGAAATTAGGTGCAAATTTATATAAGATGGAAGGAGCTAGATTTAGAGGTCATCTGATGTCACAAATTAAACAGCGCCTTCTCGAAGCGATCGAACGGACTCCTGAACCGCTTTTAGAACAAATCCTAGCCTTCCTAGAATTTTTGACCAGTCGGACACAAACCGCGATCGTCCCAGACTTCGACTCAGATTTTGACTCAGACACCGACTCCAACGACCAAATCCTCGCCGATCTGAAAGCCTCTCTGCACCAAGCCTCATCGGGACAAACCTTTCCCATATCAGAACTTTGGGACGGTATCTAATGTCCGATCTACCAGTCCAACTCAAATTCACGCCATTATTCAAACGTCGCCTCAAAGCACTCGCTAAAAAGTATCGCCAAATTAAAACCGATATTCAGCCGATCTTCGATGAGATTATCCAAGGTAACTTCATCGGAAACCAGATTACAGGCACCCAATACATCGTTTACAAAGTCCGGGCTAAAAACACTGATGCCCAATCTGGCAAGAGTGGTGGTTATCGCTTGATTTATCAAGTTGAATCACCGAATCAAGTTGTTTTACACCTGATTTACTCGAAATCAGAACAAGCAAACGTCTCTGCCGAGGAAATCCAAACGGCGATCGCACAATACCAAGCAGACTCAGACGAATAAATTTTTCAAATCTCAATCCTTGCCCTTCTTGCTATTTAAAGCGATCGCGATACAATTAGCACTGGCTTGGAGTCCCATGAGTTTCTGTCTTCCTGAAGTTCCTGGTCAATTTCTGCAACACTTCTGGATACATGACGGCTGCATAATTTCTCCTTTGCGATGATTAATTTTCCACAGCCCCTAAAGCTTTGAGCGTGGCTTTTTCAACTTCCGTTAAACCCGTAACACCCGTGATATTCATCTCCTCATAAGGTCTGTCACTTTTCAGTATTTTGATGCACTCACCAGTCTGGAAATCCCAAAGTCTAATTGTGCCATCCCGACTGCAAGCAGCAATGATTTTTCCATTTGAACTGAAGGCAATAGAGTTAATTCTACTGGTATGACCTTGCAAAACTTTTAAACATTCACCTGTACGGATATCCCATAATCTCACCGTTCCATCGACACTTCCACTAGCAACTATTTCACCAGAATAACTAAAGGCAACTGAACGTATCCAATCAGTATGCCCCTGCAAGATTTGGAGGCATTCACCACTGCGAACATCCCATAATCTTACTGTTCGATCGACACTGCCACTAGCAAGTATTTCACCGTTCTGGCTAAAGGCGATCGCGCGTGCCCAACCCGTATGCCCCTGCAAGACGTGGAGGCATTCACCAGTATGGATATCCCACAGCCTTACCGTTCCGTCAAAACCTGCACTGGCAAATATCTCGCCCAAAGGACTGAAAGCAGCCGAGTGTACAGAATTGTTATGCCCGTCCAACGTTTTGAGGCATTCGCCTGTACGGATATCCCACAGCCTCACCGTTTGGTCATAACCTGCACTCGCAAGTATTTCACCATTTGGACTGAAGGCGATCGATCGCGTTTCATTGCCAAATTCTGGCAAAGTATGAAGGCATTCACCACTGCGAATATCCCACAGTTTCAGTGTTTGGTCGTAACTAGCGGTGGCAAGCATTTCACCCGAAGGATTGAAGGCAACTAAGTTTACCCGATCGAGGTGTCCGTGCAAAATTTGGAGGCACTCACCGCTGCTGACATCCCACAGCTTGACTGTTTGTTCGTCATCGCCGCTGGCAAGCATTTCACTGTTTGGACTAAAGGCGATCGACCTTACTTGACTGCTATGCCCTTGCAGCGTATTCAAGCATTCACCGCTGTTGATATCCCACAGCATCAGCGTTTTATCGTAACTGCCACTAACAAGTATTTCATCGTTTGGACTGAAGGCGACTGACCCTACTCCATCGTTATGCCCTTGCAAAGTATTCAAGCATTCTCCAGTGCGGATATCCCACAGTTTTGCTGTGCGATCGAGACTTCCACTGGCTAGTATTTCACTATTTGGACTGAAGGCGATCGATCGTACTGCATCGAAATGTCCTTCCAAAGTTTTGAGAGATTCACCAGTACCGATATTCCACAGCTTCACTGTTTCGTCGCCGCTTCCACTAGCAAGCATCTCACCAGCAGAATCGAAAGCAACTGAAAACACGCTTTTAGTATGACCTTGCAAAGTTTTGAGACATTCACCAGTACCGATATTCCACAGCCTCACTGTTTTGTCGCCGCTTCCACTGGCAAGCATCTCACCCGCAGGATGGAAAGCCACTGAAAACACGACTTTAGTATGACCCTGCAAAATTTTGCAGCATTCACCCGTGCGGATATCCCATAACCTGATCGTGCGATCGAAACTCCCGCTAGCGAGTATATTTCCATCGGGATTGAAGGTGACTGACATTACTGATTCGGTATGTCCGTGCAAAACTTTTAAACATTCACCAGTCTTGACATTCCATAACTTGATTGTATTTTCATAACTCCCGCTAGCCAGTATCTCACCGTCAGGACTGAAGGCGACTGACTCCACTACGTTGGTATGTCCTTTACAGGTCAATATTTCTCTACCGCTGCTAGCTTCCCACAAGCGAACTACGCCATCACTATCACCTGTAGCTAACAGTTTGCCATCAGGACTAAATGTTACTGACCTAACACTAGCGAAGATTTTTGTAAAAGCAGAATTAGTCAGATTTGCTTCTGTAAAATTGACGTTTCGCAGCGTCGCATTTGTAAAATCGGCACCTAAAATAACGGCATGAGAAAAATCTTTACCTTCTAAAGCAGCATTATCTTTTTTCACTAACAGCGTCGCCGCATTCCCTCCCACATAACCTACCTCACTTTCAGTTTTTCCCCGCGTTGCTTCGAGAATTTCAAGTAGGGGCGACTTCTCTAAAGCCCCCCTTGTTAAGGGGGGTTGGGGGGATCTCTTCTGGCTAACATCGTCACTATCGTCTCTCTCTAATAGGAATTCGGGGGTTCTCTCGTGATTGGCATCGTCACGATCCCCCCCGGCCCCCCTTAACAAGGGGGGAGAAATAACATCCAACATTGGTAACAACAAATCCATCACTGCTTTCGTCAGTGGCGCGTGTCCGAAACTCTGACGAAGTTGCCCTAAATCTTCAGCAGTAAATCCCTTTAAAGCTGCGATAAGTTCACCTTTATTTCTCTTCTGCGCCTGAAGCCGACAATAATTAGACCAAGTGTATGATTGAGGCGCTGCATTAGGATCTAAACAAGACTGTTCCGGCGCAACTAATTCGGTAAAATCTGCCGCCAAAACTCCCAATTCCGCTGCAAATTTATAAGCGACAAAAAACTCTAATAACGAACGATGCGCCGGAGTATAATCGCCATCTGCATTGCGGATTAGCATGGTTTGACCCATCATGTCATAATGCCAGTGGTCTAAGTCTTTTTCCTCTTGCACCACTGAACCAAACAAGCTGCGAATGCGATCGGGAAAACCGCGATAATTCAGACTCATTTGGTTGGTTGACAGCATTTCCCAAGACAATTCGCACAAAAAGTAAAGCTTATCTGCTAACGAAGTAAAAGTCCGTTCAGCTTTGATATCTCTCTCTATCTTCCGTCGCACTGCATACAAATAAATTCGCGACATATCCACTGGTTTTCCTGCTTCAATATCGGGCAATGCTTCCAAAATTAACTCAGTCATCACCGGGCGACGCGCTAAATCCAATAAATGCGGGTTTCCCATCACTTTTTCGACTGTCGCCGCTTCTGTTTGAACTGACAGCGCTTGCCGAATTTGCTCGTCGTTAAATTTCTCTAATTCTAAGACTTCAAATTGGGGAGTTTCGCCTGTTAAAATGGTTGTTGATGCTTGCAGTTCTGCATTGAACAATGCCCGTCCTTCCTTGCCTTCAGGAAAGTGTTCGGTACGGCAAGTCAGGATGACTTTGGCGCCGGGAACGACGGTTTTTGCTAGTTCCCAGAAGTTGTTGATGGTTTCTTGCCGATCGCACTTAGCGGCCATTTCATCAAAACCATCGAAAATCAACAGAAACTTGCCCATGCGATTTAGTTGTTCAAAAGCCGAATAACCCGCCAAAGGTATCTCGTGTTTCCGAAAGAAAAATTCCGAAAATAGTGACTCAACACTAACTGCTTTGGCATAATCTCTGAGCGGAATTACTAACGGCAACCTCGGACGTTGCAAGCCGCGCTTTTGAGCTTTTTTGTAGCGTTGCAGCGCCATCCAAGCATAGTGCATCGCAAACCAAGTTTTCCCCGTCCCAAATTCTCCTAAAACTGAAATATGTTCTTTTACTGGGTCATCCAACCACAGGTCAATATAACCTTCAATCCAGCCATTTCGCCCGTCATAATGACTCACGCCTATCTTGCGTTGGGTATCGGGGTCGATTTCTTCTTTTGTACAAGCTAGCGGCACGTATTTGGTATTAATTTTCCGGCTGGTAATTTCAGTTTCTAGCCAATCCAGATAAGCGGTAAAATCGGCATCTTGGTCGAGCAATTCATCGAAAGTATAGCAAGCTAAATCGCGATTTTCATCTTTCTTTACTTCATCCCGCGCGGCGCTACTGATGCGACGGGCGGTGACTAACCAGCCTTCATCGGTGCGCTGTTTTGCTACAGATTCGCGCAAGGCTAAGATGTCTCTGAGTCCGGCTTCTCCGGCTATTCCGCGCACTAAAATGCGATCGTACCGATTGCGTCTAACGGGAACATTGATAATCCATTCAAAATAGTTATCTTCCCAAATTTCATATTTCTCAAACTGATAATTTAATGTTTCAAACCAACCGCGAACTTGTTGTGATAAAATAAAAACTTTAGACTTTTGAATATTGCTTGATTCGGCTGCGGGAAGTGCGGGATAATCTTCAGCTTCCAGTCGTGCAAATTCGGTGCGAATTCCTTCGATAGTGGGGAGGCGTTCGATGCGATCCATTACCATAGATAGGCGTTTTTGCAAAGAGGCGATCGCATTTCCCACCATCACATCTCCCAGCGTCCGCGTCCGCTTTGCGACTTCCATAAACACGGCCGCAAATGCCATGTATTCCCGTCGGGGGTCAATGCCTAAATCTCGAATTTCTTTGCCTAAAGCACTCTCATTCAGATATTCATCGCCTGCTTGAATTAAAATAGCTGGACTGTCCGACTCGAAGGCTTTACGAAATGCCTGTTCAATCTCTGGTTGGCGAAACAGTGCTAAAATCTGTTTGGGTTTTCCAGCGCCGTACTCTACTAAAGTATAAACATAAACTCCGCTAAAATCTGCCGGCGGAGCATCGGGGTCGAGGTTAAATCTTTTTAATAGTTTGATGACTGTTTCGTTGCGCTGAAACTTGTCCTTGATGGTGCCGAAGGGAATTGCCGTCAAGAGGCTGATAACTAAGTCGAGACTAATTGGGATCATTTAGGCTTTCCTGTTTTTCCGTGGGAGTAACGCTCAAATCTCAAAATCGCAAATCGCTCTATTTTTATGTTAACGCATAAGCCAACTGTTAGACACACATAATTATAAACATAGGCTGCTGTATACTATAAAGTAGGGAAAAGCGCCCTGTCCGATTGCGGTAACACTCGGACAAGACGACTACTCCAAATGTTGAAACAACCAACAAGGGAGCATATTAATTATGTCACAACCTCGGTATAATGAAGAAACAAACGAGACGCGCCATGCAGCTACAAGCGAAGAGGCTTGCACTAATATGGAAGAAAAATACGGTTGGCAGCTTAAAAATGTAGAAGAGACTGGCAATTCTATTTTGAGCGTTGATTGCATTTTTGATGGAAATTGCGAGTTTCCACCGTCGCCAATGGACTTGAGTCAAGGTGATTACCTGAAGGAGAGAAAAGGAGATGCGTAAATACATTATTTTCAGAGCCCAAAAAGGTGAACTGGAAAAATACCGTTCACTCACTGAAACTAAAGTTGGAGAAAGCTTTTACCGAGTAGCTAATGTAGGCTCGGTTAAGTCATTGATTTGGACATTAGCTGAACATTATGACTCTAGCGATCGGCCATCCCCAGCACCGGGCTATCGTTTAACAGAAAGCGTAATTGTGCCAAGTGCGATCGCCCCAACGTTTCCCACTGCATCAACTCATTTCAGAGACAGTGGCTGGGAAGTTGTGAAAGTTCACGAATACACCCCTGAAATTCCGGCCCCCTATGGCGCAGAATTTGACTCAATTTGTATCTGCTATTGCGCCTATAAGCCAATAGAAAATGCTCCACTCAAACAATACCAGCGATCGCCTGTCACCCTTGATTCATTCGGAGGCGATCGAGCTGCTTACGATCGTTGGCTAGAATCGCAAAAACAACCTGCTGAAGTTTAATGAACAGGACTGACTGGCGGGAGAGTATAAACCGGTTTTTTGAGCCCTCATCCGTCAGTCAGATTAACATTTTTACCGAGATTTGACAACGATAAAACCGAGAGAAAGCCGACATATCTTGTAGTAAAATTAACTCTAATATTAGTGGTTAGATCCTATGGTAAAAGCTAAAATATAGATAACTTACAAATAAATATTACTATCCATGAAAATACAATCTTCCGTCTTAGTCCACCTAGGATTTGGCAAATATGTGCGATCGGACCGAGTAACAGCAGTCATCCCAATTGAAGAAGAACGCGGCCCCGGACGGCGCACTTTCGTGCACGTAGACGGCGAACCAGACCCAATCGTTGCTTCCCGCGCTGAAGACACAATTATCCGCGATTTGGTCCAAGAACCACGGGAAATTACTCAAGCTCGCCAACAACAGGAAATACTCCAAGATTTGCTCGCTGATTTGAGCAATGTTAACGTCACTGTGCGCCGGATTAGCCGCGATGAAGGTGGACTAGACCTCGAACTTTTAGAACGTCGCATTCGCCAAATTTTAGAAGTGTAAAAACAAAAGACCGCCCTGCGGTCTCCCTCCCAGTCCGCGCAGGCGGACTTTGTTTGTGTAGACGCGGTTTCTAACCGCCGGAATTGATTACCAACCTCTGAAACAAAGTCTACTTCAAAACAACTTTGATATCCGACAAACCCGTAAGTTTTTCCGTCACAGGTGGCTCTTCAATTCGCGGTACATAGACAGTTAATCCCCCCGGTATACACTCGATCGATAGCGGTGTCATGCCGATAATTTCCCCATCTAAAACAACTTTTTGAGGTGGATCGGTAGTAATTTTGATTTTTTTGGCTCGCATATAACCTATGTCATCCCGATCGCTCGCATTCCCAGTCAAAGCAGTTTGCAATAGGTGATAAGAAGCTGCGATCGCCCCCGCTTTATTCACAGGTGCCACCAGAGTCACATCCAGCAAACCATCATCAAAAATAATCCCCGCCGGCCCTTGAGCTAAAATAGAAGTAGGTGGCGCGGCATTCGCCACCGTAACAGCCACAGCAGTAACACTGACGATCTTATCTTCAGTTTCGATTTCCGCTTCAAACCTTTCTAAGTTATTTAACTGTTTAATCCCCGACAAAACATAAGCCAACATTCCCCAGCGATTTTTCATTTCGCGATCGGCTAATTCCACAGTTTCCGCCTCAAAACCAACTCCCGCCAACAAAACCATCGGCAGTTCACCGTTACAAATACCCGCATCCACCACCCGCGTTAAGCCTCCCACAATCGTTTCGCAGGCCGTTTGAATTGTATTCGGCAGATCTAAAGCATTGGCAAAAGCATTCGCAGTTCCCCGCGAAATAATGCCCAAAGGAATATTTGTGCCGACAATCGCACCGGCAACCGCCGACAAAGTACCATCACCGCCGGAAGCAATAATGGACTCAACGCCTCTAGAAACCGCTTCTAGGGCAATTTCAGTCGCATCTAATTCAGGTGTGGTCAGCCGAATATCCAAGTCGATCTCAGATTCCAAAAGTTGCTGAATTAAAGCTAAATCTTGGTCGGGATTGCTTTGACCGGCCGCGGGATTAAAAATTAGGCAAGCAGAACGTTTCATAAATAATTCCTAACAGGTAATATCGTTTCCGGTTGTATCGGAATGATTAAACCACAGAGAACACAGAGGACACAGAGAAAGAGAAGAGAGAAATAATAATTCCGATGTCAACGGATTTGATATAAGTAGAAGGAAGAAGTCACCCCCTTCCAGCCCAGGGCTGTTTCATTCTCCCAAAAACAGGGATGAGTTAAGGGTAGTACCTTTCTTTGCCTACCCCGCCCAGCCCCCCGTGCCTGCCCCCCGTGCCTGCCCCAAGGGGGGAGAGGGAATCGGGGAAATTCAGGAAGTAAAGAGGAAGGAAGAAGTCGCCCCACTCTGCCTACTCTCCTGAAGCAGAAGCTAGTTCTAAAATTTTAACTAAGACTTGACAAAAGTCCACTCCAACAATTTTTTGGGGGCTTTATGCAAGGCTTCTTTAATTTCCTCGTTGCTGTCAAACTTGGCTTGATTCAAATAGGATGCTTCCACATTCACAGTAAACTTTTCTTCGCCAAAGGGCCAAGGAGTTACTGTCAGAAGTTCGTTGCTATGTTGCACAATATCGTACCGTTGGCCGTCAGGACCGACGCTAATTTCTAAAGCTCGTTCTCCAGCGGGTAACTCCCGGCAGCACAGAATTAAAGATAGCCGATCGCACCACTGGAAAAAAGCATAAGCAGACTCAGCATCCTCCTTTTTAATCTTCAATTCCTTGCGCCATTTTTCTTGATTTTCCAGTTGTTCATCCAAAAACTCGTCCAGTTCCTTCAACTCTCCCCGCTTTCCTTCAATGAGATAGCTCATGTGCATAGAAATCAGCAGGGCTACCCACCTACCACGATATAGCGCATTCTGCGTCATGGCTTTGAGTTTCGGCACACAAATTTCCGTTTGTAGCGTAAAGTCCAAGGGCGCGCCCGCCTCAGTTAAGATGTCTTCTTCCCACTCTTTTTCCAAATCGTCGTGATGGGAAATAGCTGCTATGGTTTCGTACAAGCGAAGGGGAGACTCAGAGCGCTTCCACTGTCCGCCAAGTTGCGCCGCCAGCAAAGCATGGGCGCGGTGATAAATAATTTCCCAACCAGTGGCGGTTAAGTTAGCAATCATGACAATTTTCTCCTTGGTAAGCTGGATTTTTTGTTGAAATAATCGATCGCACTTCGATGAGACATCTGGCACAATTCTGACGGGATAGGCATCAGCCTCCCCTAGACAGCCTATTTACCAGATGTCAGCTTGATTGTTGAGCAGCAACTGTATTAGTAATGCCCAAGGCCCAGATGAAAAAGCACCCGGAGTGATGGATGGATGCTAAATCACAAAAGGTTCGATCGCACTATCCTGCCACTTCCCGCCAAATCGTTCCGCCACCAAAGGTCGGACTCGGAACTTGGGCGGGGACCCATCCAAAACATCAATCCGCAAACACGAATAAGGACGGCGTTTCTGGGAACCTTGACCGCTGCGGCCGACATATAGCAAAGATTCCGCTACCGGGCGGCCGACTTTTTTTCCCTCCGCCGCTCGCCCCAACTCATATACTGGATAACCGGAAGCTTCCTCCAACACTGGCCCTTCGACACGCTGACGACGCAGACTGTGCCCGCTTCCCCCACAGACAATCCAATTAATATGAGAATCAGCGTGCCCGGTATCCCCAGTCCGCAGGTATTCCAGACAATGAGCGTGGCCAGTCAGCACTAAATCTACTAACGGACGCCCCCGCAACCCATCCCCAACTTCCCGCGCCACCGCATCGAATACCTCCCGTAAATGCCACCGAACAGCCAAAGTTTGAGCTTGATTCCACTTGGTCGCCTCAGTCACGTAGGGGGGATGGTGCAGGTAAATTACGCGCCCCCGCACCTGGGAATCAGCCCAAGATGCAATCAAACCTCGTTTCAGCCATTCGAGTTGTTCAAAGTCAGTAGCCGCGGTTTGGTCCGGGGAGAGTTGTTTGTCAATATCCATCAGCATTTCGTCAACTTGCGTTAATTTGGCACGCAAGTCATCTAGCTGTTCGGCTTCCGACGGAATTTCCGGCTTCAGACGAGCGGAGGTTTCCAGCATTTCGGTTTTTTCTTGCTCCAATTTCTCCCTTTCTTGTGCCAAATTCCGGCGAAGAAGGTCGCCCTCTTTGGTTTTTGGGAGTGGCAAAGGTTCGTTAAAGGTGTTGGAATCGAGAGCAAAGAAGTCAATGCCCCCACTGCGGAAACTGTAGTAACGGTTGGGTAAGCGGGTAAAGCGTCCTGGTTTGTAGCGCAAGCAGCGGCCGGTGTTGGTTTGAGCCGTGTAGTGGGTGTCTAGGTGGCGATCGAGTTCTCCCGGCAGTTTGTGAGCTTGCAGGTAGTCGAGAAAGGCTTTAGCATAGGCATTGCCGCGATCGGAACCGTGCCAGCCTACATCCAGATCTAACTTTGAGCCTAACAGGTGGCGCAGTGGCTGTGCCGTAGCCGAGAGAATGCCGTAGACGAGGGGTAAGTCGTAATAGTCGTGATTTCCCGGTACTGGTAGGAACGGAAAATTGAATATCATGCGATCGTAGGCAATCCGAGATGGCGTATCGCCACCCACTAGAAACTCGCGATAAGGGCGAATGAAGTTTTGCAAATAGTATTCGCTGGAACCGACTAGATAAACGACATCGCCTGTATGCAGCAGAAAACGGCAATTTTGGCGCTCGTGCAGCATCAGTTCCGCAACTTGGCGCTGGGGGTTGTGACCCCGGTGGTTGCCGGTGCCGCTGTCCCCTGCGACTAAAAACGAAAACTCTGGATCGTCTGGAACTCGATCGTCCAAAATTATCTTAGTTTGGTCGATCGCCCGATCGGCGATCGATTTATCTTGCCACCGTACCCGCTCTTTCATCTTGCGGACTTTTACCGAAATTGGCGGGTCGGACACGAATTTCACGCCACTTCATCTCCCAATAACTTGAGTTCCTAGTTAATAGTGCGACGAGCGATCGAGTTTTTGCATCTCTCTAAAAGCAGAAAATTGACCAAAAAAATGGGATACAAGCCCCGTCCTTTTAGGACGGCTTTTCTTGATTTCTAATATATTCCTTCAATACTTCTAGAGGTGCGCCGCCTTCTGTAACAGAATGGCGTTCTCGACGATAAACCGTTGTCATTTTTTGCAAACCAAGATATGATTTAGTGGCAGACCAATCTTAGCACAAGCCATGAAAGCACGATATCGCTACAGATTTTACCCGACCAGCCAACAAAAGCAGAGCATAGCTCAGTTGTTTGGTTGCGTCCGAGTGGTCTGGAACGATGCTCTTGCGTTATGCAAGCAGTTAGATAAAAAGCCAAGTTCGGCAGATTTGCAAAAAATCGTCATAACTGGGGCTAAGAATACTGAAGAAAGGGCTTGGCTTGGAGATGTGTCGTGCGTCCCATTACAACAATCGGTTGCCGACTTAGATGTCGCTTTCAAGAACTTCTTTAACTCCTGCAAGGGGAAGAGAAAGGGAAGTAAAGTCGGACACCCTAAATTTAAGAAAAGAACTAGCAGTCAATCTGCACGTTTTAGAATTGGAGGATTTTCCTTGAAAGGTGATGGTGTTTACTTGGCTAAAATTGGAATTGTCAGCCCAATTTGGTCGAGGGAGCTACCATCTGAACCTAGCTCCGTCACGGTAATCAAGGATTGTGCAAATCGTTATTTTCTGAGTTTTGTAGTAGAAATTCAACCCATTCCATCTGAGGCTAAAAATTCCAGCATTGGAATCGACTTAGGAATCCAAACTTTTGCAGTGATGAGCAATGGCGAAAAAGCCGAAAGTCCTAGCTATAAAAAACTAGACCGCAAGGTTCGCAAACTACAGCGAAAACTAGCTCGCCAGCCGCGTGATTCCAAAAGAAGAAATGTAACTCGCATCTTTATCGCCAAACTGCACAACAAAATTGCCGATACTCGCAAAGACTTTCTGCACAAATTGTCAACCAAAATAGTCAACGAAAACCAAGTGATTGTTTTGGAAGACTTGAATGTGTCAGGCATGGTCAAAAACCGAAAGCTTTCAAGAGCAATTAGTCAGCAAGGATGGTATGAATTCCGAACACTTTGCGAGCGTCAGTCCGAAAAGTTGGGCAGGGAATTCAAGGTAATTAGCCGATGGGAACCCACCAGTCAAATATGTTCAGACTGCGGCTTCAAGTGGGGCAAAATCGATTTGTCTATTCGCTCAGTGCTTTGTTTGAATTGTGGTACTGAGCAAGATAGAGACGAAAATGCTGCTAAAAATATAGCTCAAGTCGGGATGGGGAATCGCCACGACTATAAACGGGCGCAGAGGGATTGTCAGACTATGAAAGGTAGCAGAATCCTGTGAAGCGTCAAGAATCACCGTGCCTGATAGCCGGTGAGTATTTCAATCAAGCAGATATTACTTTAACTCAGAAGGAAAAGCTGAAAATTCATAAAGTAGTCCAGCAACTTTTGTCAACCCTCAACCCAGAAAAATTACTGTGAGATTGGCACCGCAGGAAGCTGACTTTCCACCATCCCAAAGCTTTTGTCGGCTTTACTGTAATTCAAGATACCGATCGCCTCTGTTTGACCCCTGGCCACAAATCTCGAAGTTTTAATGTTTTAAATTTCCTCTCTCCCCCTGTCTCCCCCCTTATCGCCTTCTGCCTCTGTCTCCCTGAAATGCGAGCAGTTTTGATTGATGAATCATGGCACGATCGCAACGCATTTTGATACCATTCAATCAAACGGAGGAATCAGGGAATGCACGGGAGGTGCGTAAATGGAACTCTTTGGAGAACAAAAACGGTGCTTGGATTGCTTAGTCACGTCGATCGAACAATTAGGAGGTCGAGTAGACGTTCCCAAGCTTGAGCAGATAGCCGAGCTCATCATTCAAACGATGAGGGGGCCTTGGCGCTATTTTCACACGTCGGAACATATTTTTGAGGTCGGGGGGTCTGTCGATCCGATCGAAGTGTTGGCGGCGCTATTTCACGACCTGGTGTACGTGCAAGTCGATCAGGGAGTAAATTTTAATATCAGTAGCGCCCTTTGTCCTTTTGTCAAGGAGGTGCGATCGCAGTTAGTGATTAGGGATGAAGCCGAACTCCCCAAGGATGCTATGTATGAGCTCGTGGCAGCCGTATTTGGGTTTGTCCCAGGTCAAACTCTCTCTCCCTTTCCCGGTCAAAATGAATTCTTAAGTGCGGTGATTGCAGGGAAATGTTTGGAACCTTTTTTGCTTCCTAGGACGATCGTTCAAATTGCAGCCTGCATTGAAGCTACTATTCCTTTTCGTGGAGTTTCGCCCAACGGTTTAAGTGCGATCGAACTTTTGCACCAGCGTTTGGCCAATGTAAATCGCGATTTTAATTTAGGATTAACAGATGCAGAACTCTGCGAAATTGTCAAGCGATCGGTCCGATTAGCAAATCGCGATGTCGAGAATTTTGCCTCTGCCAATTCCTCTAACTTCTTAGACAATACTTGGAATTTGATGCCCGAAACCAACCACGAATTGAGCAACGTCCATTCCTATACTGTGGGTGAATATCGCCGCTCCTTGCAAAAAATGGAAGGGTTTTTGAATTTCCTCAAACCCGAACTGGTTTTTCAGCAGTTCATGGAAGAACCGGACGATGAAACCTATACTAACATGATTGCCCGCACCAGAAAGAATATAGCAGTTGCTAAACTGTATTTGGGCATCAAGCTGATTACGATCGCCATTTTGGAAGCTCTATCCTACCGCTTAGGGCGCGATATTCCCCTCTCAACTATGATGGGAGAATTGCGCGCCCCAGGATTTAAAACCTCTGTTTTGGAAGATTACTTGCCCGACAAACAGATTGCCTACCCCTTAGAAAGTCAGTTGGAAGAAGAGGTTTTAGATTTGTTAGCAAAAGGACGCCATCAAGAATCTCGCTATGATATTAAAAACTCCCCCGTGGCTACGTTTATTATCAAATCTATCGGCTTTGCTGAAACAGAAAACTTTTTGAAGAAAGCTCACGATTTTTTTGCCGGCCACATTCTCTATGAAGAGCTTCTCTCCTACTGCGATGCCGAGGTTATTGACACCATAGCATCAGGAGTTATGAAACTTTTTGATAGTAGAAAGATAGCTTTAGGGAAAGTTCAATTAGCACCTAAGGTGATTTCTTAGAATATCATTCATTAGGCGAGCAAATTTGATATCTTCTCATCCCCCTTTTTTTTTAATTTTTGACCTTCTTCCCCCTTTTTTTAGGGGGAAGAGGGGGGATAGAAGCACTGATTATTATCCAACCCCTAGGGGTTAAGTAGTCTCATTCTTTTCGATAATGATAGTCATGTGAGCTACTAAAGCACCGATCGCCCCTACTGCTGCAATCACTGGAAACAACGCCGCACCGATCACTCCACCGACTACTCCCACCGTCAGAGGCACTTCTATCAATATCCGCCCCTCTTCATTTTTGATAATTATCCGGCGGATATTGCCTTCGTGAATCAGTTCTTTAACTTTAGCAACCAAATCATCACCATTAATCTTTAACTCCTCAACGGTCACTTTTTGCTGAGTATAAGCAGGGGTTTCTAGAGGTGGTACTTCCACACCACTAACTTTTTGGGGCGAAACTTTAGTGCCTACAGGTATCGAGTCAATTTCTCTTTCGCCGACTTGTTCTTGTTCGCGGTCTGTGTATGTGTCCATTCTTTCTTCTCCCTTCCTTTAGGTATTTTTTTTATATAATTACTCTAATTAACACCTAAATTGTTGTTAAGTCATCTTTCTTTTGGCTGATATTAACCAGAGCAAAAGTTATTCAGAGAATCATTCCCTCAGCAGCAATTAAGATTCGTCTCCACTCCTGTCTCTAGCCCTATCGCCTTCTCACCCCATCCCCCCTGGGCAGGGCTATTTCACTCTTGGTAGGGGCCGTGCCCCCGTGCCGGCCCTCATTGGCTGTGATGGAGGGTAGTCTAGGGACTGGGCGGGCACCATAGGTGTCAACTTAACTTCTAACCCAGTCAGAGACTGCTGTTTAACTATTAAATCTAGATCCCCCCTAGCCCCCCTTAAGAAGGGGGGAACAAGAACTTGCTCAAAGTCCCCCTGCCCCCAGTTCCTTGTGCCAATAGGCTAACTGTCTACCCCTCACCCCGGCATTGCCCCAGCTAGAAAAAGCCTCTAATCCAGACAGAGGAAGGATTAAAGCTATATTTTTACGGCTGACTGCTTGCGACTCAGCGACTGTGCAACTTCAAAAAGTGACATTGTACTGAAATGGCGATCGACTCATAGTTAATACACTTAGCACATCTAGTTCGGTAAATCGCCCATGAAAATCCTCACTTCCTACCCTCAAATTCGGCTCGAATCAAACTCTGTGAAATCGTCCGAAAAAGTCGCGCCGCCTGAAGTTCCCACCGTTAATATCCTAGAGTTTTTAATGAGAATTGCCTAAACAAAAACAGGAAGAAGAAGAAATTATGCTCCAACTTTTATCAAAACCCAGCCAACTGCAACAAGTCGAAGTTTCTGTTGACCAAAAGCCAGGTAAAATAGACAAGTTTCCTTTTTCTTCCCGTTTAATTTCAGTGTCAGATTTGCCAGCGACAGAATTTGAATATCAAGTAGGGGGAAGTTTGCCCCCAAATTCTCCTACCTATGTCACCAGGGCTGCCGATCGCGAACTTTACAAATCTTTAAAAGCCGGTGAGTTTTGCTATGTACTAACTTCCCGACAAATGGGAAAGTCGAGTTTGCGCGTACAAGCAGCCCGTCGCTTGCAAGCAGAAGGTACTGTCTGCGGTACTGTTGATATTACTGGCATTGGCACTACCGAGATGACTCCCATGCAGTGGTATGCGGGTTTTACTGGGACTCTCGCCAACAGCTTTAAAATTAAGTCGATCAATTTTAGGACTTGGTGGCGCGATCGAGAACACTTACCACCAGTATTAAGATTAAATGAATTTATCGAACAAGTATTACTTCCTTCCACAGAACGCAATATAGTTATTTTTATAGATGAAATTGACAGCGTTCTTTCCCTCAATTTTTCCAGCGATGATTTTTTTGCAATGGTCCGAGGATGCTACAATAAACGCGCTGAAAATCCAGAATATAACCGCCTTACTTTTGCTTTGTTTGGAGTCACGACTCCTCAAGATTTAATTGCTGATAAAACCAGAACCCCGTTTAATATAGGTCGCCCCATTGAACTCAAAGGATTTGCCCTCGACGAAGCAATCCCTTTAGCTCAAGGATTTTCAGAACAAATAGAAAACTCCCTAGAAGTGCTCAAAGAAATCTTGGAATGGACGGGAGGACAGCCTTTTCTTACTCAAAAATTTTGTAAATTAGCTTCGGAAAAATTAGGAACATCAACAAGTAATGACAGCGGAAATAACCCTAAATATCGAGTTGCTAACACTCAATTATTCATGGCAGATTTAGTGCATTCCAGTGCCCTCAACAACTGGGAATTTCAAGATGAACCGGAACATCTGAAAACAATTCGCGATCGCCTCCTGAGAAATCCGCAGCGCACGGCTCGTTTGCTAGGACTTTACCAAGAAATTTTGTCAAATCTCACATCTGTTAGTATTCTCAATAACAGGCAAGATACCTGTTCCATAAACACTGAATTTGATGGTGGGGTAGGCACGGAACTAGCCTTAGTTCAAGATAGTCCAGAAAAAATGGAATTATTACTTTCAGGTTTAATCGTCAAAGATGGACAAAGACTAAGAGTATATAATCCCATTTACGCCTCAGTTTTTAACCAAGAGTGGATACAGAAAGAATTAGCCAAACTGCGACCCTACTCGGAGTCGATCGCCGCTTGGGAAGTCTCCAATCATACCGACACTTCCCGCTTGCTGCAAGGTAGAGCGCTAGCAGAAGCGTTAAGCTGGGCCGCAGACAAAAGCTTGGGCGATCGAGATTATCAATTTCTGTCAGCCAGTCAAGAATTAGAAAACCTGCAAGTACAAAAAGCTTTATCCACAGAAAAAGCAGCGTCAAAAATATTAACCGAAGCCAATTTAGTCTTGACAAAAGCTCAAAAAAAAGCTAAGACAACAATCCAATTCAGCTTGCTAGGACTCGCTACCATTACTACGATTGCTACCGGCATTATAAATCACGCCCAACGAGTCACCCAACAAATAGAAAATCAAAAAAAACAAGCCATAATTGCTCAAATAGAAGCCCTCAACTCTACAGCCGATATTTCCCTAGCCTACGACCAACTAGGAGCTTTAATTGCCGCAGTTAGCGCCGGAAAAAAAATTAGAGAAATAGAAGTCTCTCCAGAACTCAAAGCACAGACAGTAAATAGATTACAGCACACGATCGATGCAGTGCGAGAACGCAATCGTTTGGCGAACGGACACACAGCTAGCTTTAGCCCGGATGGTAAGTTAATTGTTAGTGTCGGCGACAATTACAGTGTGAAAGTTTTTCAGCCAAACGGCAAGCTGATTTTGACTTTACCTGGACATAAACAGTCAGTTAGTGAGGTGGTATTCAGTCCTGATAGTAAGTTAATTTCTTCCACAAGTTTTGATAAAACTGTCAGAATTTGGGGCAGAGATGGCAGTTTGCAGCAAATTCTCAAAGGACACCAAGATTTAGTTTGGAGCGCTAGTTTTAGCCCCAAATTAGCACAAATTGCTAGTGCGAGTTCTGACAAAACCATTAAAATTTGGAGTTTAAATGGAGTTTTGCAGCAAACTCTCACAGGTCATACTAGACCGGTAACATCAGTGAGGTTTACTCCCGATGGAGAGATGTTAGCTTCCACCAGTCAAGATAAAACTATAAAACTTTGGAAACGCGATGGGAACAAGCAATTTAGACTTCATAAAACTCTTGTAGGACACAAAGATGAAGTGTGGGGCTGTAATTTTTCACCAAATGGCGAGATGATTGCGAGTGCGAGTCACGACTGGAGTGTCAAACTTTGGAATACTGAAGGAAAGTTACTCAAATCTTTAGCCGATTCTACAACTGGTGTGGGTAGTGTTAATTGGAGCACTGACAGCAAAACTGTGGCTGGGGGGAGTATGGATGGTAAGGTGAGAATTTGGCGCACGGATGGTACTTTGCTGCAAACTTTGAAGGGACATCCTGCGGATGTGTGGAGTTTGAGTTTTAGTCCCGATGGCAAAACTTTGGCATCTGCGGGTAAAGATTCGTCGGTAAGGCTTTGGAATCTGGATGCTACGACAGTGGAAGCTGGGGAACTTGACAAATTGCTGACTATCGGATGCGATCGACTCAGAGACTACCTACAATACAATCCGAATGTTGAAAAAGACCGACATTTGTGCGATCGCAAACAGAAAATCAATATACCTGATTTTTTCAATAAGTAGCGTATCTAAATCCCATTTTATTACTTCTTGCTTCTTGCTTCTGATTCAAAATCGGCAAACCCACTTCCACAAAGGATGACTAGGCCCCTGTTGGCGAATGCGGCTAACTTGTTGTTCCAAACGCTGTTTTTCTCGTATTGGTAATCCTCGCGCAATATTGCGACCTTGCCAAGTTAGCACTCCCAAAGTCATCCCCAAGCACAAACCCAAACCGAGAGTTGGCCAGCGGTGAAAGTATAAACCGTAACGCACCGCAGCCCAAGTAAAGTTTTCGATCCACAAAGCAATTTCATCGCGTAAAGCCCAAATACTCAAAGAACCGACGCTAAGCCACAACAATATTACAGTTAACCAGCGACCGTATACTGTTAGTTTATGGAGCCTTTGGACTTCGATTTGAAAATTTGGATCGCTTTCATTAGTCATTGTTATTGGTTATTGGTTATTGGTTATTGGTTATTGGTTATTGGTTATTGGTTATTGGTTATTGGTTATTTGTTATTTGTTATTGGTTATTGGTTATTTGTTATTGGTTATTGGTTATTGGTTATTGGTTATTTGTTATTGGTTATTTGTTCTTGGTTATTTGTTATATCAAAGCCCGTAGCATCGGAATTATTCATCTCTCTTATCTCCCTCTGTGTTCTCTGCGTTCTCTGTGGTTAAATCATTCCGATGCAACCGGAAACGATATTATTGGTTATTGGTTATTGGTTATTGGTTATTGGTTATTGGTTATTGGTTATTTGTTATTTGTTATTTGTTATTGGTTATTGGTTATTGGTTATTGGTTATTTGTTATTGGTTATTTGTTATTTGTTATTGGTTATTTGTTGTTTGTTATTGGTTGTTTGTTATTTGTTATTGGCGGTTCCTGGCCTTCGACTCTTCCACTAGGCTGCGGTAGGCGCGTGGGAAGGGTCGAAGGGTCGAAGGGTCAACAGTCAACTAAACTTCATCAGATGGACTCATGGCTTCTACAGGGACTGGGATAGAGTTGCCCGTGCGACTGCGCCACCAAGCTAGCAGCGTACTAGCAATGAAAATACTGGAATATGCACCAGCAATAAAACCCACAATCAAAGCTAAAGCAAAGTATTTGAGAGTTTCGCCACCAAACAAAAAGATAGAAAACAGTGTCAGTAGCGTAGTCATCGTCGTGTTAATCGACCTTCCGAGGGTCTGGATCACAGCATCATCGACAATTTGGTCGATCGACAAACCGGGATTTAGCTTAATTACTTCACGCACGCGATCGTAAATCACTACTGTATCGTTAACAGAAAAACCGATAATTGTCAATAGAGCAACCACAAATAAACTGTCTACTTCTATGCCTAGAACTAAACCCAAAAATGAAAAAATGCCAAGAGTAATTAACACATCGTGGAACAGGGCAACAAAAGCAAAAAAGGCATAATCTAACTGAAATCGGAATGTCAGATAAATAGTAATCCCAGCAAAAGATAGTAATAAAGCCAACAATCCCGAAGTAAATAATTGTTTACCGAGGGTAGGACCTACCGTATCAATTTGAGTAGATTTAGGGGCAAAATCACCTATTTTTTCACTCAAAGCTGTTTGCAACTTAGTCCGCTTTTCCACATCCAAAGTTTTCGTTCGTAGCGATAAGCCTCGCTGTTCTTTGCCGATCACTTGAATGGTACTACCGGCTAAACCTTGGGTATCGAGGACTTCCCGGACAGCAGCAAGATCGATGGGTTTACAATTTTCTGGTTTCGTGCAGTCAAGTTCAAATTGTAGCCTAGTGCCACCGATAAAGTCCAAACTAGGGCGTAGGGGTGCGCGGATGTCGGGACGAGTCCAAGAAATTGCCATCGAGACTATACCCGCAAGGATAATCGCGGCGGAAATACTCCACCAGATCGATCGCTGTTTGATTACACTGAATTTCATAAGTTGAAGGAAGAAGGAAGAAGGAAGAAGAACCCCCCCTGCCCCCCCCAAGGGGGGAAGAAGGAAGAAGAACCCCCCCTGCCCCCCCAAGGGGGGAAGGAAGAAGGAAGAAGAACCCCCCCCTGCCCCCCCCAAGGGGGGAAGGAAGAGGGAGAAGAACGCCCCCCTTGGGGGGAAATTCAGGAAGAGGGAACAGGGAAGAAGAAAGCAATCAGTAGTTAACTGTTAACTGTTAACTATTAGCCGTTTTCGACAAATTAGGACAGAACCATTCAGGTTTCCGCAATTCTGGAAAGCCCAAAACTACCAACATCAGAGTGCGGCTACAAGTGATAGCAGTAAACATACTGACTGCGACACCCAAGGCTAGCGTTACAGCAAACCCTTTCACTAAACCAGCACCCAAGTAGAACAGCGCTGCACAAGCAATTAGCGTTGTGACATTACCATCTAAAATGCTAGAAAAAGCCCGGTAAAAACCCGATTCTACAGAACGATATAGGGTTTTTCCAGCCCGCAACTCTTCTCGCGTGCGTTCAAAAATCAGCACATTGGCATCCACAGCCATACCAATGCTGAGCACAAAACCAGCAATTCCCGGTAGTGTTAAAGTTACTCCCAACAGCACGAAAGCAGCCCAAGTTAGCAAAGCATAAATTAACAGGGCAATATCTGCAATTACGCCAGGGAGTCGATAGTAGCCGATCATGAAAATCAAGACTAAAACTAAACCCCCAATCCCTGCGGTGATACTGCTTTGAATACTGTCTTTACCCAAACTAGCACCGACTGTGCGGTTTTCAATAATTTCTACGGGTACTGGTAAAGCACCACCGCGCAGTTGCACTCCTAAATCGTTAGCTTCTTGCGCTGTAAAACGACCTTGAATTACGGCATTTCCTCCTGTAATTCCTGTTTGGGCAAATTCCACGCCAACTACAGGAGAACTAATCATTCTTTCATCTAGAAAAATGCCTAGAGTCCGTCCAGTTCCGGCTAAATTTTTAGTAAGTTCGCCAAATAATTCGCCTCCTTTGGTGTCGAAGCGGAGAGCGACATTCCATTCGTTACCACTGGGTTGAGCTTGAGCATCCTTCAGGTTGCTTCCGCCGAGTTCACTACTTTTGTATAGTTTCGAGATTGCCTCATTACTCCTTTTCAAAGCAGCCTGATTTTCTTTAAATGCTGCCTCATTGGGGGTAGTTTTTAATGCTGCTTGTTTTGCGAGTAATTCCTGCTGCAACTGCCTCTCGATGGCTAATTGAGCTTCGGTTCCTGGCAGTTGTTCCCGGAATTCTAGCTTGGCGGTGCCGCCCAAAACTCGTTCTGCTTGCTGGGGGTCATTTACTCCTGGCAATTGTACGAGAATTTGGTCTTCTCCTACTGTTTGTACTAAGGCTTCGGAAACTCCCAAACCGTTGACGCGATTTTCTACGATGCGTCGTACTGCTTCTAACATTCCCTGGTCAATTTTGGGGATGGTGGGGGTAGTTTTGACTTGAATTGTGAGTTGTGAGCCTCCTTGCAAGTCTAATCCTAGCCGCGTAGGAAGTGTTACTATGACAGTAATGGCGGCGATGATTAAAACAAAAATTAGGGCTAATACTGAACGTTGTTTTTGCATATTTAATTATTTGTTATTGGTTATTTGTCATTGGTTATTTGTTATTTGTTGTTCGTTGTTTGTTGGTTGTTATGGGTTATTGGTTGTTTGTTATTTGGTTAATTGTTAATTGTTAATTGTTATTTAGTTAATGACCACTAACCAATAACCACTAACCCATAACCAATAACCCATAACCAATAACCCATAACCAATAACCCATAACCCATAACCAATAACCAACAACCAATGACTATTTATACTCGTAGGGATACCATTTTTTGGACGGCTTCGATAATTTGAGCTGGCTGTACGATTGTCAGTCTTTCCAAATTACCGTTGTATGGTGTGGGGATATCTTGTGATGAAAGTCGCAAAACAGGTGCGTCGAGTTCGTCAAAGTAGCGATCGCTAATTGAGGCAATTAATTCAGCACCGATGCCTCCTGTTTTCATGCACTCCTCCACAATAATTACTTTGTGGGTTTTGCGAATGGATGCACCAATGGTCTCCATGTCAAGGGGTTTGAGAGAAATTAGGTCGATTACTTCTGGATCGCAACCCTCTTTTACGAGTGCGGGCACGGCTTGCATGACGTGATGTCTCATCCGGGAATAGGTCAAAATTGTGACATCTTTGCCCGATCGCACTATTTCTGCTTTGTCCAGTGGCACTAAATATTCTGTTTCTGGCAAATCTTCTTTCAAGTTGTAAAGGAGAACGTGCTCGAAAAACAGGACGGGATTATCATCGCGGATGGCTGATTTTAAAAGGCCTTTGGCATTGTAAGGGGTCGAACAGGCAACGATTTTTAGACCTGGGACTGCTTGGAAATAGGCTTCTAGTCGCTGAGAGTGTTCGGCGCCTAGTTGCCGGCCCACGCCACCGGGACCGCGAATTACCATGGGCATTTTGAAGTTGCCGCCGGATGTATAGCGCAGCATTCCAGCATTGTTGGAAATTTGGTTGAACGCCAAGAGCAAAAAGCCCATGTTCATGCCTTCGATGATCGGCCGCAATCCTGTCATTGCTGCCCCTACTGCCATGCCTGTAAAGCTATTTTCGGCGATCGGGGTATCGAGGACGCGGAGGTCGCCGTATTTATTGCAGAGGTCTTTGGTGACTTTGTAGGAACCGCCATAGTGGCCTACGTCTTCGCCGAGTACGAATACAGCGGAGTCGCGGGCCATTTCTTCGTCTAGGGCCTCGCGGAGGGCGTTGAACAATAAGGTTTCTGCCATAGGAGGTGAATGATTGCAGGAGGGTTAGATTAGAATCTTAACCTTTTGGGGGTGTGGATTTGAATGCGATCGCAAATTCGGCAGTTAAAACCTGAGATTTTGCCAATCTTTATCATAACATTTGTCTTATGTCAATGAATATTTAAGTTAAAATAATACTAACTTGCCTGCCCGCAGCAATCGTACAAGAGAGAACCGAGCTTGGTGCAAAGACAAAGGCATTAGAATCAGTGGACCGCCTTTAGGAAGGCCTCCAACCAATATCAGCAAAGAAAAAAAGAAGCAAGGGTTGGAAGATGAGAGAATTCGCAATGCGATTGAGGGAAAGTTCGGACAAGGTAAACGAAGATTCGGTCTGAATCGGATCATGGCAAAACTTGATAATACTTCTGAAACAGTCATTGCGATTACTTTTTTAGTCATGAACCTTTCTACCTGGTGGCGCCGGGTTTTTTGTGTGTTTTTATGCCGTTCGGGGAAAACAATGCCTGTTTTTGGGCTGCACATAATCTGGGGTTATGCTTTACTCAGAATGATGAAACATCAAGGTTGGATATTTATAGCTCACAACAAACAACGAAATAAAAAGTTAGTGAGTAGTGAGTGGGGAACGTGTGATATTGTTTTTGAAACGAAGATGTGAGGGTGAGTATCAACTATGAATACACTTGTTTACAAAACTTTAGTAGTTACGCTAACTGTTTTAGTTAGTGGACTGACGCCGACAGCGATCGCCCAGACCGTCGATTCCCCTATTACCGATCGACCAACTGCTTCACCAGCCAACAGCGAGGAAACCGATCCTCAAATAAATGTACAAGCAGAGGCACTCCCAGAGTCAGTAGTTAGCGCTGAAAATGTTGGGGATAATTCCCTCAACGGCGTGTTGCTCCCAACCACTACTAACCAAGAAATACCAACGCAGAAAGCCGAAGATTTCAATCAATATCTAAGTCTAAATCAGGACAGAGGATCTTCGAGGGCCAAGGAAAATTCCCTAGTTTCCAATCCATCGCCAGAGAACACATTGACGGAACAGGTAATTCCTATCTCTGGACAAACAGCAGAACTTCCACAACAGGATACCTCACTCTTTGATAATATATTGCCAGCAAGGGGAAAAACCGTCAACCCCCTCTTTGACAAAAAAACATCAGAGGACAACACATCGATCGACCAAGTGACCTCAGTCTCCCAGCTATCCGACGTGCGGCCAACGGATTGGGCATTTCAAGCATTACAATCTCTAGTCGAACGGTACGGTTGTATCGCGGGATATCCCGACGGCACATTTCGCGGCAACCGGGCAATCACCCGCTACGAATTTGCCGCTGGCTTAAACGCCTGCTTGGATAAAGTGAGGGAGGTAATTACCGCTGGAACGACAAACTTAGCTACCAAAGAAGACTTGGCAGCCGTCCAACGGCTGCAAGAAGAATTTGCAGCCGAATTAGCAACCCTGCGCGGGCGTGTAGATACCCTGGAAGCTCGCACGGGCGAACTCGAAGCCAACCAATTCTCCACCACCACAAAGCTGACGGGTGAGGTGTTGACTTATCTGGGAGATGCTTTTGGCAAAAATGCTAGCGAAGCGAATAACACTACATTGGGCTATCGACTCCAACTCAACTTGAATAGCAGCTTCACGGGTAAAGACAGCTTGTTTGTCAGTCTGGAAGCCACAAATTTAAGGCCACTTAACACAGCTACCGAATTTCCGCAAGGTCGTCTCAGCGGCCCGACTGATGAAACTCGTTTCCTGTCATCCGACATATCAGGAAATGGAACTTTGAATTTGATCGGATTGGGATACCGCTTCCCAGTGGGTGACAAACTGCTAGTTTCTTTAAATGCCTTTTCTAGCAATCGGTTACTTTCAGCACCCCTGAGTCCATTTGCCAGTCCGACTACAGGAGCTCTATCGTACTTTGGTTCAATCAACCCGATTCTGTACCCCGCCATTCAGCAGACAGGGATTGGCGTACAGTGGAAAGCAACTCCGTGGTTGAACTTCGATTTCGCCGCCGGCAGCGAATTCCGGACAAACGACCCGACTGTAGGTCTCTTCAGTGGTGGCTACAGTGGTTCTGTACGAACGATCTTCACTTTCAACAAGCTCAATCTTGCTTTAAATTATATCCACTTCTATTCTCCTCAATTTGGGGCTGATACGGCGAGTGGTAGTAACGCTGCCAAAGTTGTGGGGGCTGGGCCCGTTGTCGGCAACGCATATCTTCCTGGAATCTCCTATCGAGTCTCCCCGACTTTGGGGTTAAGCGGTTCTGTTGGTTTGATTAAGGCTCGTGCCTTGGGCAATGGTACTAAGGGAGATGCTAATGTGTTGGACTATCGTTTTTCTATGGCTTTTTATGACATAGGTAAAAAAGGTAACTTAGCTGGTATTGTTTTTGGGGTGCAGCCCAGGCTGGCGGGTACGAGCAATGGGGCGATCGCTCAAGCGATTGGTTTACCCGCAGGACAACGCCGCGATCGCGACACGGGATTTCACATCGAAGCCTTTTACACCCATCTACTGACCGACAATATCACTATTACCCCTGGTATAATCTGGTTGACCGCCCCCAACCATGACGATCGCAACCCGGATGTTGTTGTGGGAGTAGTGAGAACAACCTTCTCTTTTTAACTTAAATAACCTATCAAGAGTTTCTGATGAACCAACAAGTTTTAGCAGTAATTGAGAAAATCAGTGTCCTTGGTGGCGAACAGTACGGGGAAAGTGCTTGGCGAAATCCCATTCGCAAAGATACCGGCCCAATTTTGCAAGCACTGGTGATGGCATCCCAACCCAAGACTATCCTTGAATTAGGCACTGGTTATGGTCTTTCTACTTGTTATCTAGCATTGGGAAATAGCGAAACTATCATTCATACGGTCGAGTTTGATAGTGCTGTAGCCGAACAAGCTAATAAACACTTTTATTTAGCGGGAATTTCCCATCGAATTAAACAGTGGGTGTGTCCTTCTTCTGAGGCAATTTCCAAAATCCCCCAGGAGATTCCTGTGCCAGATTTTGTGTTTATCGATCACGCGAAACGGCCTTATAAAGACGATGTTTCTGCTATTATTGAAAGCTGTGGTGGTAAGCAGATACTTCTGGTTGCTGATAATGTGGAAGATCGGAAGCACGAACTTGCTGATTTTCTGGAGTGGTTTCCGTCAATTGCCCTCAATTTAACGATTATTTCGACTCAATGTGGTTTGCTGGTTGCGTCGATATAATTAGGGTTTTGCTGAATCAGCAGGCAGAAAGTTGGCCACCCATAAGCTGTTCTCCATTTAAACCAGTAACTCGTGGCGTAGGGTGCGTCAGCTAGAACCCTTACGCTGAAACGGAAAACCTTGTACGGGCGAATGGCAAGAGATCCCCTACGCACCCTACGCCCCTAAGTTTAAATGCCGAACAGCTTACCGTCCGTCAATGAAAATGCCAAATCCGGCTTAAACACCTCCTTTATCCCTTAGTCTGCTCCGGCAGACTTCGTTTGGCAAGGAGCGGTTTCAAGAGACTGTTAGCGAATCATAAAAAGGGTGGCAAACTCGGATTTGGTATTATTAAATCATAACAGAAAATGAAACAGATTGTAGACTCCTTATAGTTATAGCAACCGCCAAGGTTGTTAGGGTATTTAAGAACATTGCTCCCTTCGACTCCGCTCAGGGATCGATGACCTTCTTCGCCTTGGCGACGGCTATAACTTGCTTTCCCAGCAATCTGCATGATTTTTCCTAGAAAAAGTGCTCTGAGTTAATTAGTCATATCAAATCCGGTAGCATCGGAATTATTAGCCGAAATCAGGAGACGGCTTTTGGAGTGTCCTTACCCAAAATCATACTGTAGGGACACTCCAAGAGCCCTTCTTCGTGTCAACTTAAGGTAGAACCGATAGTCCGGCAGGGGTTGAAACCCCTGCCTCAAAGCTAAAGTCCTCTCAAAGAGGACTGAAGAGAAGAATTTTCAACTCATTAGTCCTCTTTTAGAGGACTTTCGCTATTAGACAGGGGTTTCAACCCCGGTTGGACTCGTCGCGGGCCCACAGACGAACTTGGCGCGCTGACAGCTTAAGTTGACACCTATGGGCTCTTGCGCCGTCTCCTCTATATCATTCCGGTGCAGCCGGAATTGATATCACTTATTTGAGCGCTGGATTTGCAGTTTCTGGGTGAAGCAATTGTTTTTCAGTGAATTCTCGATCGAGAGTTAGAGAATTATTCTCATCACTTTCAGGGAGAATCCGAATATCTTGTGCGGGCGCCCCGAGTTTAATCCCTTCTTGCTCAAACCTGGTTTGGATTGTGCGGAGAATATCGGCTGATACTTTCCAGAATTCGTCGGTTTTTGCCCAGCCGCTAGCAATCAGATTAATGTATTCGTCTTCTAGGTCAAACACAAAAGTTGAAGGCGCTGGCTCTTCCAAAATTTGAGGGTGGGATTTGAAAATGTCTACGAGCACTTTCTCTATATTTGTCACATCTTGATCGAAGCTAATCCGAAAGCTAAATTTAACTTTGCGAATGTCACTGGTGGTGAGGTTTTCTATCGTGTCACTCCAAACAGTGTTGTTGGGAATTGTAAAAAGCTGACCGCCAAATCCTTTGATTTTGGTATTGGCTAAACTGATGGAATCTACCCACCCCCATAGGGAGCCGATTTTCACTTCATCACCGACATCAAAGGGTTTGTAAACCATGATCATCAACCCGCTAGCAAAGTTACCGAGGTTGCTTTGCAAAGCAAAGGCAAAGATAAAACTCGCGCCCCCAAGTACAGTCAAAACAGGCGCGAGACTAACCTCTAGTGCTGTCAAAGCTAAGAGTACGCCAACTACAATTCCCCCTCGATTGATGACAACAACGATAAATTGGCGCATCAATTTGGAGGTATTAGAAAGTTTCAGCAGCTTGCTAATCACGAAGCCCACTATTTGAGAAACGATCGCGGAAGCCAAGACAATACCGACAAATTTACCGATATTACTGACCCAACGCAAACCACCTTCATCTGATTTGAACCAACTGAGGACTCTGACGCCTAGACCTTCAGTATCCTTCACATCAATTTCGGCTTTAGTGATAGCTTCAATGTATTTGCGGTAATATTTGGAGTCCCCACCTTTGCGGTCTAATTCTTCTAAAATCACGTTGAAGCGGTCTACAACGGCTGTTCGCCCAGACTGGAGATTGGTAGCATTGACCACCAGTTGGTTCTTCAATGCTGATTCATCTTTAGCATTCGCTTGCAACTTGTCTGACGTTTTTGCAAGCTGCCCTTTTTTGTCTTGGTTTGCTTGACTGTTAGCAGCAGCAGACGAACCCGCAGTTCCTGTTTCACCGCCAGTCTTGATTTTCGTGTTTTCAAGGGTGCTTGTGGCTTCATCGAGCTTCTGAGCAGATTTTTCCGCAGCGCCTGTACCACCAGTGGTAGAAGCCCCGCTAATCGCTTCCCGCGCTTTTTTGACTTGTGCGGTAGCCTCTTCTAATTTTTTTGTGGCTTCCTGGTATTCCGGCGATTTGGGATCGGCAATAGCTTTTTGGGCTTTTTCTGCGTCCTCATCGGCTTTGATCGCCTTGTCTAGCGCGTCAATTTTTTCAGTAGCCGCAGTGTATGCCGGCGAGTCTGGGGCTATTTTCTCTCGCTCTTGTTTCGCTTCGTCGAGGGTTTGTTTGGCCCGATCTACTTCGCCTGTTTTCTCGGCTTTTTTCAAGGCATTGTTTAGGGTATCGTCCTGTTTAAGTTCCTTTTTGGTTTTAGTTGCTTCTTTGAGCCCTTCCTGGGCTTTTTTGAGTTTGTCTTTAGCTTCTTCTGCCTTTTTAGTGGCTTCTTTGTATTCTGCTGAGTCTGGGGCAGCGCTCTTGAGAGCTTTTTCGCTTTCTTCTAGTGCTTTCTTAGCTTCGTCTAGGGAACCTGCAACTTCTTGTTGTTTGTTGATGGAGCGATTTTGACGCTTGATGGCGATTTCGGCATCGCTAATTTCTTTGACTTTTTGTTGGAGCAACAATTGCCACGCTGCGGCTTCGTTTTGGAGTTCATCCAAAGTGAGCGGCTTGACTAGCAGTTGCAATTCCTCAACTGGAATTTCAGGATCTTTAGTCGTAACTGCTGCTTTGGGATCTGCTTTTGGTGGAGGCTCAATTTTCTCAGCTTTAGGTGATGCTGTGGCTTCCTCTGATGCTGTGGCTGCGGCTTCTTGCGATCGCGCCGGCATTCCCCAGAGTGCGAAACAACTAACAACTCCGATCAAAAAAATTGCACGGACTCTCTTGGGTAACATTTTATTGTTTTTCATGAAAATATTTTTCCTGATTTGACATTTCTTTAACTCACCCACTCTCTATAACCTCAAGGAAAAACAGGGCTAATTTGATGTTTGATTGAGCGGTCAACAACTAACTGCTTTGCCCGATCGCCTCTCATTTTAGATTTCCGTTTTTCGGCGCGATAAACTAATTTGTCATCCCAGTAACCTTTGGGTTGAGATTACTGGTAATTGCCATCATCTATTAAGGCTATTTTTATTTAAATTGTTCGCAATTTAATCACCACTTTCAAAACCTATATTTAGTGTCTTGATAGTACCATAGCTGATACAACATTTCAAGTAGCGATCGCTACTTCATTAAGATTTGTGTCTTTGGCGATCGGACTGGAGAATGAAACAGCCCTGGGCTTTCCCCACTGCAAAAACGCACTCAACGCAGGCTCATTTTGCTCGTCCAAAAAACGAATTGCATAAGTAGGGCTTGCTGAATAATCGATCGCTTTCTGGCGATCGGGAGTGATTGATTATTCAACCAGAGTGAAAGATGAGTTTTTCCTGTTTCATATGTGGCTATGCACGGGTTTTGATCTATTTTACCTGTTTTTCACGGCGATCTGACTCTCGATCGCACGCTCTCTTAACCCAGACCACGTAATATGCGATCGATTATTCAGCAAGCCCTAATTAATTCTGTCCAACTACTTATACACCGTGGTCAAAACAGGCGATCGAACAACCACCAAAATAATTGAGGTAAAAATAAAAGGTTTAAAGGCCTATAATCATTCTTATTGTTGGTAATTCCTCCTCATCTAAACCAAATTCATCGTGACTAAAATCAAAGTTATCTGGATCTATATAAGTTCCGAAAAGCCGATCGTGAAACGTAAATATATCACCAAGATTTTTCCCGTGTAATTGAATATTACTAGAATGATGACTCAAATGATATCGAGGTGTAACCAAAACCCATTCTATTTTTTTCATCCAATGTGACGACCACTGAATGTTTGCGTGAACCATGAAATTGGAAAATGAATAAGCAATGGTAAAAATCAATGTGGCATTCAAAGGAACTTCTAATAGTGAAAAAAACAGCAAGTCCCATGAGAAAATAATCTTATAAACTAAGGAATCTTTATTTCCCTTAAGCCAATACATAGGCTTTTGTAAATGGTGCCACTTATGAGCTCGCCAAAGAAAATAATTATAGTGCATAAGCCTGTGATTAAAATAAGCTATAAAATCCTTAAGTACAATTGCAATAATCATTCTCAGCCATAAAGGCAGATTCAGAACTAATACCGTACCTGTTGAATGGGTGATTGCTTCAATGGCGGGAAAAACGAATAGACTGCTTACATAAGAATAGATTTGTGTGGAAATAACTACGAACAAAAGAACTATCGGCAGATCTCTAATATCTGTGAGGAATGTCGATAAATATTGAATTTCACGCAGAGGTTTTTTGATTTCGCAGATGCAGAGTATTACACCTGATATGAATAGTGTCAGTAAAGGAATGAGTAATTGCTGCATAGAATCCTAGATCAAGATAATTAGCCTGTAGTATCCTCCGCAGAGCACTTCTCTTGGTTAATCCAGCTTGGACAACTCAGGTTGCTCTGACTTAGAAAACTCAGGTTGCTCTGAGAATGGATCGAGAATAATCAAAATTATTCCCACTAGCACCATCGCCGCACCAGCAAAACTAAATATACCAAAAGTTTCTCCTAACAACCAAAATGCAAAAATTGCTCCGAAAACAGGCTCTAATGACAAAAGCACCGCTACTTCTTGAGCTGAAATCCAACGCTGTGCTGTAGTCATCAGTAAAGTCATAAGAGCGCTGCCTACGATGCCCAGATAACTAAGCCAGCCTAGATTCATTTCAATTGCTTCTATTTGTCCCAAAAGCCCAGGAGCTGCCCATAGTAAGCTCAATGCAGCTATAACCCAGATTTGGACAGCCGTCAGTGTCAAAGACGGGTGGCGAGCAGCAATCTTTTCACGTAGGAGGATATAGGCTGAGTCAGCGATCGTAGAGCCGAATAACCATAAACTACCGCTTAGGGGATCGTCACCTTCCCAAGACATCATGACAATTCCAGTAAAAGCCAATATTGCTGCCAACAGCACATCTATCTTAAAGCTCTGACGAAACACGAGTTCAAATAGGGTGACAAAAACGACATTAAATCCAAAAATAAATGATGCCTGATGAGCTGAAATAGTTTCAAGCCCAATGGTAGAAAAGGCAAAAACTCCGAATAATAAAAGCCCAAGTATTGCTCCTTCTCTAACTAGACAAAGATTAAGTTTGCCAATAAATGGCAGGAAAATTATTGCAGCAATTGTAAAGCGCACAGCTAATTGAGTTTCAGGATTCAGGTTCACGAGAGCCTCTTTGATCGCCGAAGAAGTTGAACCCAGAATCATAGCAACAGCAATAACTGCCAAAATACCTTTCGTGCGATCGCTAGTTTCTTTTATCAAATCCATATTTATCAATATAATTGAAAAAATTAATCACAAGTACACAATGAAAAATGAAGACGGTTTACTTATTTTGCATTTGATTACTTAACATCAATGAAATGAGCGAGTTCGGAAAAACCGTATTCTTCCAGCTTACTATCTCGTTGAACATCACAAGTCGTACAGTGAAATGACCCTCCGAAGGTATAAACGTGGCGAAAATCAACAGGAATGACTTTAAAACCTAAATCCTGCAAAAGTTTTTGAGTAGGTTCTTCTTGCCGTTCAACGATAACACGCTCTGTGTCTAACATCAGAAGATTCATACTCACCCACTTACTGGCAATGGGCAACTTCCAATAGTCAGGAGTTGTCGGTAAAGCAGTTTCAACTAAATCCCAGCCTGCCTTCTTAAAAAATTCTGGGTTGTAGGGCGGCCGCATAGGATTAATTAAGGCGACTCCAGGTTTCAGGGGAACCAGAGAAGCATCAATGTGCATCGGGTTAAAATCCTTGAACTTCACTGTGTGTACTCTGTATTCTTCCCCTAAATGGTTTCTTAGCCATGTAATTCCCATTTCATTAGTAACATGACTGCGCTGCACAAATATATCCCGCCCAAACCGCACGATATCTGCTGCATCAAAGCAAGGTTCAAATTCTGTGGTAACGTAACGTCCTTGTTGGACTAATGATTCTCTCTCTTCGGGGGATTTAGCAGCAAACTCAAAATCATAAAGTTCATTGGACATCAGAGGTTTGGGGGCTGTTGTCCACTTGGCACCTTGCTTGAGATACTCTTTCATCAGCGATCGATAGGCACGATATTCAAAGAAGCGCGATCGCCATGCCATCGGTGCTTCAACAATCTCATTGCCGATGACAATCAAGATATCGCGGGGCATAGCTGCATAAAGACCGGATGCTTCAAAGTCTGGGGTTTTATAGGGTTTTGAGAAATCGATTGCATCGGGACGTTTTACTTTGACTCCTTCGGCTGCCAAGATATAGCAAAATTCTTCAAGTTCTTTAGATGCTGCTTGAACTAAATCTTCTGGAAAAGGTTTACCTGCATATTTGTTGAAAAAGTCTTGATATTGGGGAGGAAGATCAACATCAAGACAAGGTTCGCTTTCAGGTACAGAAGCGCCTTCTATACGACCTACTATTACTTCTTTTAGTAAGTCCCATTCATTATGGCTGTTAACAACTGGAAATGTTTGAGCAATTGATTTCATTTACTTCTTTCTATTTTTGAGGATTTTACTACCAATTTTACAGAACAGTTCAACGTTGTTGTCAATCTTTACATTTAGGGGTAGAGTAATCATTATTTAATTGGGGAATGGGGCATTGGGAATGGGGCATTGGGAATTAGAACCAATAACCAATAACAACCAACCAATGACTAATGACTACTGACTACTGACTATTTTTCGTGTAATTCGTAAGCAGCAACAATCCGCTGTACTAGAGGGTGTCGGACCACATCTGCTTGAGAAAATTCGCAGAAAGCAATCCCCTCAACATTACCGAGAATTTTTTGTGCAACTGCTAATCCCGACTGTTGATTGGGAGGTAAATCGGTTTGAGTGATATCGCCAGTTACTACCATTCTCGATCGAAAACCCAGACGAGTCAACACCATTTTCATCTGAGCGGGGGTAGTATTTTGAGCTTCATCTAAAATTACGAAAGCATTGCTGAGAGTGCGCCCCCGCATATAAGCTAAAGGAGCTACTTCAATCAGCCCTCTTTCCATTAAATCAGCCATTTTTTCGGGCTCGATCATTTCTTGGAGGGCATCGTAAAGCGGCCGCAAATAAGGATCGACTTTTTGCTGCAAATCTCCTGGCAAAAATCCTAGTTTTTCCCCAGCTTCTACGGCGGGTCTGGTTAAAATTAGCCGTTCGTACTGCTTGCTTAACAGGGCTTGGATGGCGAAAATAGCTGCTAGAAATGTTTTACCAGTACCGGCAGGCCCGATGCAAAATGTCAGGTCGTGGGTGCGTACTGCTTGGACGTACTGTCGCTGCTTGAAGGTTTTGGCTCTGATTTCTTCGCCACGGCGGGTTTTGGCGAGAACGTCTCGCTGCAAGTCTTGTAAATCGTCTTGGCGGTTGGTATCGAGAGCGAGGCGCGCTGTCTGGATTTCCACTCCGGTAATTGTTTTACCTGCTTTCCAGAAGTCGGAGAGCGATCGCACTAATTTATGACACAATTCTACTTGATTTTTCGTGCCGGAAATCAGCAGTTCTTGGCCACGCATGACTAAGTTTGCGCCGGTTTGCTTAGAGATAGTTTTCAGATTTTGTTCTTGATGGCCGGCAAGCGACATGGCGCTTTGAGGGCTCGGCAACTCTATGATTAGTGTTTCAGTCATGCCAACATAAGCTCCCTCCAAATAAGCAATTAAAAGTTAACAATTACCAGTTAGATTGGTCGCATTTTGCAAACAAAAAAGCGCCCGATACTAGCTTTTACCTAGTATCTAAGGCGTCTTTTAGATTTAGCTCCCAAATGAGTTTGGTGCTTGAGGTACAAATCAAATCTCCTTTCTATCAAGTCAGGCAACTTTAGATGTTAGATTTTAGATGTTAGATTTTAGATGTTAGATTTTAGATTTTAGATCTATCTAATCCCGTTCATATTTTAGATTTGAATTTTTTGCCCGATCGCACAATCGGCCAACTAAAATCAGACGGGATTTGTAAAAAAAAGTTTACAACAGACAATCTAAAATCTAAAACTATTTGGTTGCAGACTTGTTCGCCACAGAGCAGTTAATAGCCTGGAGTATTTCTGCTGGTTCTAAACGTAGGTGTATTAGTGCGGCGAGGTTGCTCTCTGGGAGCTCTGCTAGGTAAGGTCGTGGGTGGCGGTGCGGAGGTTCGGGGTCGGAAGTCTCCTCGATCGCGAGAACCGCGATCGGGGCGATCGGGCCTGGGTGCAGGCGATCGCATTTCACCAGCTTCACCATCGTATATGTCTAAGTAGACGGACTGGCCGGCCGTCTGCGCCACCGCTTCGAGGGTAGTTCTAATAGCCTGAATATTACGTCCACCCCTACCGTATACCCGTCCTTTGTCTGGATCGTCAAAAGCTAGTCTCACCCAGACCCGCGACTGACGGGGGTGGATTTCACAATCAACCCGCAAAGAGCCTGGGGACTCTAAAAAAGGGCCTATTAAAAATTTCACCAGTCCAGCGTAGTTAGGACTAGCTAACGGAGGCTGTGTTGCTGGATTCAATGTTAGCTCCGGCTCCGACTTGTTCAAATACATTCGCTTTTCTCAGGATGTCACGCACAGTGTCAGTTGGCTGAGCGCCTTGTTGCAGGCGCTTGACAATCGCTGGAACATCCAGCCTCGTTTCGTTATTTCTGGGGTTGTAAAAGCCGAGCTCTTCTAGAGGGCGGCCGTCGCGGCGGGTAGAACTGTTCATCGCTACAATCCGGTAGCTTGCCTCGCGTTTCTTCCCGTATCTCTTTAATCGCAGTTTGATCATCTTCTTGCACAATAGTCCTCTAGTAATTGTGACATACAACAAGGACACATCACAATGCTGTGGGAATTGGGAATTGGGCATGGGGCATTGTTGACTGTTCGCTGTTGACTGTTCGCTGTTCGCTGACAACGGTCAACTGACAACTGACAACTGTCAACGGTCAACCTCCCAGCAAAATATCGCTGCGATTTGCTGCCCCTAGGGCTGGTCTGCGGCCGTCAATATGGGGCGTAATTACCTTCGGTAAAGTCGATGCTGTTCCCCAACGGCCAACCAATTTTTGTAAAAACACATCTTGCTGCGCTCTCAAAGAGTCCCAATCGGTACCGCGATTAATGATTGCAAACCAAACTAAACCCCGATCGCGCGTTGGTATGGCTCCAGCCAAGGCAATCACGCTGTCCAAAGTGCCTGTTTTCACCACAGCGTAGGGGGGAATGTGCCGATGTTCGAGAGTCCCTGCATCGCGCCCAGACACCGGAAACAAGTCAGCAACAGTCAACGGAGTAGTTTGAAGATAACGCCCGATCGCCTGCATCATTGCACAAGCAGCCCTGGGAGACATCTGATTTTCCACTCCCAATCCCGAACCGTTAACTAATTGAAGTTCCGCCGCCGGCACACCAGCGGCCCAAGTAGCTTGCTGCTGCACAATTTTTGCCCCGCCCAAATTGTCAGCCAACATCTGAGCCATTTGATTATCGCTGTGGACGTTCATCTGCTTGAGAATTTCCACCAAAGGGAGCGATCGCCGCGCCATCAGCAAACGCCCAGAACCCACAAATTGCTGCTGAGCAACTGTGCTACCAACCACAACCACCTGCGGTCGCTTCGTACCCGGAGGCATTTTAGAATAGATTGACTGGACATCCCGCGACCAACTGCGACCATTGAGGGCCTCCCGCAACAAATCCCCCGCCGTCACAGGATCGGACTGTTGATTCATGCGGAAATTGCCAGTCACAATTAAATTGCCCGCCACGCGACGAATTCCCAGATCGTTGAGAGCATTACCAACGGCGATCGCCTCCTCCCACACAAACAGAGGGTCGCCCCCCCCGCTCACCACCAAATCCCCCTGCAACACGCCATTGCGAATCGGCCCAGTCCCCCGGAACCGGGTCTCAAACTGATAATCCGCACCCCAAGTTTCTAGGGAAGCTAGAGAAGTGGCAATTTTGGTCAGGGAAGCCCCTGGCATCAGTGTGGTTCCCTGCTGACTTACCAGTGGCAACATTCCTGCCTGGACCCAAACTCCCTGATTTCCCTCAGTCAGCCCCTTCCTCTTCAAATCCTTGAGAAATTCCTGCACTGCGGTGGAGGCTGGTAAATCGGGATTGGTCCGTGAGACTCCCCCGTTCGCCAAATCCATCGCGACTCCTAACCCTGGTATCCCTCCCTCCCAAGCCAGCACCGAGGCGGCATTTGCGCCCGCACTGCTGACCCCAGCCATATGCAGCCACACAGATATAATTCCAGAGCTAAATAAATCCAGCATTTTCCACTCCTAAAGTCTTATTAACTATTGCATTGAGTTTGGGAATTTCCCGTCCACCGATTTGAGATTTTAACTATATTCATACTTCTCGACTCAGGCTCCAGACTTCCTGGTAGAATCTTGAAGGTTTCTCAAAGATTGGGCAATGGGATCGACACGCGCAAGAATTGCAATAGACGCTATGGGTGGGGATCACGCCCCCGCCGAAATTGTGGCTGGAGCGCTTAAGGCACAAACAGAATTAGGTGTAGAGATTTTGCTGGTGGGCGACCCGCAGCAAATAGAAGACTCGCTCCGACAACAAGACGCGCACGGCCGCGTCTGTGCAGGTCAGCTTGAAATCGTTGCTTCTGAAGGAACGGTGGAAATGCACGAAGAACCTTTGAGTGCCCTCAAACGCAAGCCTAAAGCTTCGATTAACGTAGCGATGAATTTGGTGAAGCAGCAGCAAGCCGATGCTGTGGTGTCCGCTGGTCACTCCGGCGCGGCCATGGCTGCGGCTCTGTTGAGATTGGGACGACTTCCTGGGATTGACCGCCCAGCCATCGGTGCGGTGTTGCCGACAATGGTAGCTGGTCGCGCTGTACTGATTCTGGATGTCGGTGCTAACGTGGACTGTCGCCCCAAATTTTTGGAGCAGTTCGCGGCCATGGGAACCATTTACAGCCAGTACGTACTGGGTGTGGCTGAACCCAAAATCGGTCTGCTCAATATTGGTGAAGAACCTTCTAAAGGTAATGACGCAGCAGTGCGTACTCATCAATTATTGGTGGACAACCCTCATATTCCTTTTGTGGGGAATGCTGAAGGTCGTGATGTGCTCTCTGGTAACTTCGACGTGATTGTGTGTGACGGCTTTGTCGGCAACGTTTTGTTGAAGTTTGCCGAAGCTGTGGGCGAAGTTGTGGTGCAGGTGCTCAAGGAAGAATTGGTCAAAGGACTCCAACATCAAATTAACGATCCTCTGCTGCAAAAAAGTCTGCAAGGATTCAAGCAGCGGGTAGACCACGTTGAACACGGTGGCGGTTTGTTGTTGGGCGTTGCTGGAGTTTGCATTATCAGCCACGGTTCCTCTCAAGCTGCTTCCATTGCCAATGCGGTGCGTTTGGCGAAGGGAGCTATTGATAACCAAGTTCTGGAGCGAATTCAATCGGAATATCGCCACAGTGCCATCGAACAAGAAGCTAGGAATTAAAGTTAGTAGGTAGATGGACATAAATCAACGTCACTAGATCCGCAGAGAGTTACAAAGCTTGTCCCTAGTCTGAGCGATTGCTTTGCTTCTAGGTGTGGACACGCAACATATATGTTTAGCTACTTACTGGAAAATTAAAAATTAAAAATGTCAAGTTAAAAATGTCAAATTAAACAAGTTTTTTGGCTGAAATAAACTGATTTCAGTTGCTGCTTAATTTTTTTAATTTGTAGTTTTTAATTTTTAATTTCTAGACCGATCGCTCATAAATGGAGAAGAATGTTGCAGCAATCAGGGTTTGGTATTGCCGTCACGGGTAGCGGTTCTTGTACACCGCCGGTTTCGCTAGATAATCACGGTTTGAGTCAGATAGTGGAAACCTCTGATGAGTGGATAGTGGCGCGCACAGGAATTCGATCGCGCAGATTGGCGCATCATGGAATGTCTTTGTGCGATTTGGCCACAGAAGCCTCTCAACAGGCGATATCCATGGCACAAATTTTGCCGACAGATATAGATTTGATTATTTTGGCGACATCAAGCCCTGACGATTTGTTTGGGACTGCGGGTCAAATTCAATATCGCTTGGGTGCGACAAAGGCTGTGGCTTTTGATTTGACAGCAGCTTGTTCGGGCTTTGTGTTTGGTTTGGTGACAGCCTCTCAGTTCATTCGGACAGGGGTTTATCAAAATGTGTTGCTGATTGGGGCAGATATTTTATCTCGGTGGGTGAATTGGTCCGATCGAGGTACTTGCATTCTGTTTGGAGACGGTGCAGGTGCGGTAGTATTGCAAGCTTCAGAAGTCGATCGCTTTTTGGGATTTGAAATTCGCAGCGATGGCACTCAAAATTCCTCTCTCAACCTGGCTTACAAAGCACAGTCCCAAGAATTAATTGAGGGTGTGAATATTGGACAAGGTGCTTTTCAACCTATCACCATGAATGGTCAAGAAATCTATCGGTTTGCGGTGAAAAAAGTCCCGGAAGTAATCGAAAAAGCGATGTTTCGGGCAAATATTAGCGCCACAGACATTGACTGGCTGCTGTTACACCAAGCGAATCAGCGAATTCTGGATGCAGTGGCCCAAAGGCTAAATATTCCGCCGGAAAAAGTCATTAGTAATTTGGCACATTACGGAAATACATCCGCAGCATCAATTCCTTTGGCTCTGGATGAAGCCGTGCGTCAGGGTAAAGTCAAAGCGGGAGATACTATTGCTGCGGCTGGTTTCGGTGCAGGTTTGAGTTGGGGGGCGGTGATTTTTCAATGGGGAAGTTGAAGCAAGGGCGACAGACTATAAATCCATTTTAGTTGTGTTCAGGCTCTGGGGCGATCGCGCGAAAATTTAAGAGGTAAAATCTGACAATTTTGCCACAGCATCAACCCTTGCGGGCGATCGATCGCGTGTTGCTCAATACTGGTGGCGGTGGATTGTAGTTTTTGCTTGTGAAACTAAAAATTCTCTTGCTGCGATTGACTTTCGCCACTCGGTAGCTAATAAATTATTCCACAAAGACTAATGCCCTTAAAGTAGCAGAAATAAATTATAGGAAATTTTTGAAAAAATTCCCCCATCTGTTATAATTGTAAGTCGCGCATAGATAGTGAATGAGCGAGAAACAAATAATTTTTGCAATCACCAATTAGCAAGTACCAATTAGTAAATTACCGGAAAAATGACTAAAACAGCATGGGTATTTCCCGGACAAGGTTCCCAAGCGATCGGGATGGGTGCAGACTTATTAAACTTGCCAAAAGCCAAAGCCAAATTCGATCTAGCAAAAGAGATTTTAGGCTGGTCAGTCCCAGAGATTTGCCAAGAAGAAGCAAAACTCTCTCGGACTCTCTACACTCAGCCTTGCTTGTACGTGATAGAAAGCATTTTGACCGATTTAGTGCGCGAAAAGTTCGATCGACCTTCCCTAGTGGCCGGTCACAGTTTAGGAGAATACACCGCCCTGTATGCTGCGGGTGTCTTTGACTTTGAATCAGGATTGCGCTTAGTGAAACGCCGCGCCGAACTGATGGATAATGTCTCCGGCGGGCAAATGGTAGCTTTGATCGGATTCGACAGACAGGAACTAGAATTGCAAATTCAATACAGTCGAGACGTCGTGCTAGCCAACGATAACAGCGAAGCACAAGTAGTCATTTCTGGAACCCCCACAGCCGTAGAAGAATTGCTGGCCAAAATCAAAGTCAAACGGGCGCTAAAATTGAATGTTTCCGGCGCCTTTCACTCTCCCCTGATGTCACCAGTGGCTGCGGAGTTTCAACAAGCTTTAAAATCGGCCAGATTCTCAGATGCTAAGATGCTGGTGCTCTCCAATTCGGAACCGACAGCTACCACAAGTGCAGCTACTTTGAAGCAGCGCTTGACTCAGCAGATGACTAAAGGCGTGCGGTGGCGAGAAATTTCCCTACAATTGCCACAACAGGGAATCGATCGAGTTGTGGAAATTGGGCCCGGTAAAGTGCTCACAGGTTTGATTAAACGAACAACTCCAGATTTAACCTTAGTAAATGTGAGCTGTTTGGCAGATTTGCCTAGTTAATTTATGGTTAACCTAGCAACATCAAAAAGCCAAATTTAATAGCCAGATAGCTGGTGCATCTGTGTTTGGCAAATATATTTGTAGGGGCGAAGCATGACGGCTGTAAATCTATGGTTATCGCTAATAAATTGTCTGCGGTAATGCTTCGCCTATGCAAAATCGGGATACCTGACTGTTTAGGTCAGGTATGGCATTACAATCAAGGAAATTTGAGATTAATCGTCTACTCCTGCAATGGGAGCAAAACCTTGTCGCTGAATATTTTCAGTGATGGTGCGAGGTTCGAGGAATTGTAGCAAATAATCCGGGCCACCGGCTTTGGAACCAACTCCCGAAAGTTTGAATCCTCCGAAGGGTTGCCGCGATACCACTGCCCCTGTAATTCCGCGATTGATGTACAGGTTTCCGACTTCAAAATCTGCGGCGGCGCGATCGATATGGGAAGGCGTGCGAGAATACAATCCGCCAGTTAAAGCAAAATTCGTGCCGTTAGCAATCGTAATTGCTTCATTAAAATTCTGGGCCCGAATCACTGACAAAACCGGACCAAAAATTTCTTCTTGGGCAAGAGTTCCTGTGGGTGGTACTTCCGTCACAATTACTGGGCCAATGAAATAGCCGGTTTCGGGTGCTGACATTTCTAAAGCGATGTTAGCTTCCGCGCGGCCTTTGGCGATGTATTCGCGGATGCGGCCATGAGCATTCCCATCGATAACTGGGCCGACTTGAGTGCCGGGATTTTCCGCAGGACCAACATTGAGCGATCGCGTGGCTTCTACTAATCTTTGCACAAAAGTGTCATAGACCGATTCGACGACAATTACTCGCGAACAAGCGGAACATTTTTGGCCGCTATATCCAAAGGCAGAATAAACAACCCCAGCTACAGCTTGGTCTAAATCAGCACTTTCATCGACAATAATGGCATTCTTGCCACCCATTTCGGCAATCACTCGTTTCAGGTGTTTTTGTCCTGGTTGTAAAATCGCAGCATCGGCATAAATTTTGCAACCAACTTCTTGAGAACCGGTGAAAGTAATCATGTGGACATCGGGATGTTTCACCATGTAAGCGCCCACGGTTGAACCTTTACAGGGCACGTATTGAAATACGCCTTTGGGGATGCCCGCTTCTAGTAAAATTTCGGTAATTTTAGCTGCAATTACTGAGGATACTTCCGCAGGTTTGAGTAAAGTACAATTCCCTGCAACTAGGGAAGCAACTGTCATCCCCACAGGAATTGCTAGGGGAAAATTCCAAGGAGAAATGATTAAAGAAATGCCGCGGGGCTGATAGCTGTATCGGTTAGTTTCTCCGGCGATGTCGTAATTTTGTCCTTGGTCTAACCGTTCCATTTCGTCGGCGTAGTAGCGACAAAAATCAATGGCTTCGGAAACTTCAGCATCGCATTCTCTGACTGGTTTACCGACTTCAAATACCATCCAAGCTGACAGTTCGTGCCGTCTTTTTTCCATCAATTCTGCGGCTTTGCGCAGCACGCCGGCGCGCTGTCTGACGGGGGTTTTCCGCCAACTGGTAGACGCATCTTTGGCGGCTTGCAGGGCTTGTCTGGCTTGTGATTCGGAAAGCAATCCGATTTTACCAACTACTTCTGTGGGGTTGGAAGGATTGAGGGAGTTGACTGTGGTTTCGGTGTTTTGGTATTCGCCGTTAATTAGGGGTAAATAGGTTTGTCCGAGGATTCCCCGCACTGATTTAATGGCTGTTTCTGCTTGTTTGCGGAGTTCGGTATTGGCGTAGTCTGTATCGGCTACGTTGGGAAATACTTTGCTGTAAACTAGCTGGTCATTGCCCTTGGCTACTGGGGCGGCTAATAATTGGTCGATCGGCATTTCTTCGGAACTTTGCCGGATGAAGGAACTGTTGGCGGTATTTTCCAGCAAACGACGGATTAAATAGGCCATTCCTGGGAGTAAATCGCCGTAGGGACAATAGACTCGGACGCGATAACCGCGATCGACTAATAGCTTAGCCAATTTGTCGCCCATGCCGTACAATACTTGCATTTCAAAGCGGCGACGTGGTATATTCAGCGTTTGGGCGATCGCGATCGCCCTGGCTTGCGATCGCACATTATGACTTGCGATCGCTGCATACAAATATTCGTGATTTTCCAGCAGCAACTGGGTCATTTCTTCAAAGTTGGCATCTGTCGCAACTTTGTCATTGTAGACAGGCTGAGGCCAATCTTTCTGCATCGCTTTAATCGTTTCCTGATCCCAGTAAGCGCCTTTTACCAACCTTACTGTCACTGGATTGCCGCGTTTTTTCGCCCAAGCAATAATCCCTTGCAAATCTTGTTTGCTGTCGCGCAAATAGGCTTGCAATGTGATACCGATATCTGTGCGTCCGCGAAACTCTTCTTCTAACAACAACTCTTTGAGAATGCTGAGAGTTAAACCTTTATAAACATACTGTTCCATATCGAAATGGACAGCAGCGCCCAACTCCTTGGCGCGACGGAGTAAAAAGCGAATTCTATCGCTAACTTTGGCCTCGCTACCTTTGGCATCCAGCGGGTCAAACTGAGAATAAAATGCGGTTAATTTGACAGATACTTGTACTCGTGGTAAAGTTTCACCATCAGCTTTATCGATCGCATCTACCTGAGACCAATTTTTCGCAGCGATGCTCAATTCCTGCATTAGTTCCAAATAGCGATCGAGATAATTTTGAGCCTCAGTTTCAGTAATTACAGCTTCCCCCAAAAGGTCAACGGTAAAACCCATTTTATCCTTGCGAAGTCGTTCTAAAGTTTTAACTACTTGCCTGATATTTTCCCCAGAAATATACTTGTGCGCCAAAGTTTCCACCGCCGGCGCAACGGTTGTCGCCGCCAATTGTCCAGGAATCGAATCAGCGTTAGTAAAACTGAGCAATTTTTTCAAAGCTTCGGGCAATTCTACCTCTTCAGCAGTCAGGTATTCTTGCAGGTGACGGGCAATTTCCGGCTTGCTGCGGAGGGCCGGCAAACAGTCAATAAATCGAAACAACTGCACCCGGAGTCCGGGGCTAGCCATTGCCCAATCCATCAGTTTGTCGTCCCAGCGCATTTGGTCTTGTAGTTGACCCAAAAAAGAGCGTTTTTTCTCTTGAGTTGCCTTAAGAATTTCTTTAGCAATTTCCTGGGTTTTTGCTTCGTAGATACTTGGAGATACTTGTGCGATCATTGGTGATTGATAATTAATAAGAACCAGAGACGGATTTACTACTTTACTTCAATTTTAACTCCATAGTTTGCTTTATTGTCGCCAGAAAGTTCAATAGTATAGTCCCCACTGCTGGGTAGTTGACCTTGCCACGGACTTGTGCTATTTGCAGTACCTACTTTTTCACCGTTAGGAGCAATAATTGCGGCGCTAACTTTGCCTTCTTCAACTTTTAATGTCATGCTTTGGCCACTATTGCACTCAAGTAAGTAGCGCTTTGATTTGTTGTCTGGCAAAGTATTTCTGAGAGTAACTCCGATCGCACCTGGTTCAAAGCTAACTCGCTCAGTGACATCCGTTTGGGCCGCAGGAGAGGGGGATACTGAGGGCGAGGGAAAGGCGGATGCTGAGGGCGATGGAGAGGCCAATTGCGGCACTCCAGACAGGGTTGGCGTCAGAGTGGGAGTGGGCGACGGGATGGTAGAGACAGGTGATTGTGGAGTTGCAGGTGCTGGGGGAATCGCAGGTAGTCGATTAGCCGGAGTGGCAGGGATAGGGGAAGGGCTGGGACGAAGTGGTACATCGGCGGGCAACTTGATTTGTAGGTTGACTCTTTCCTGATACATTCTCCAGGCTAACAAACTGCCCAGACTTAGCACAGAACCGACTAACATTCCGCTCAAAAAAACTGCTAGAACTTGCCAAACTCCTGTTTTTTTGGGTTCGGGATTCGGAGTGGGATTTAGTTGAGTTGGGTAATTGTCATAGTCAATGGTTGGCGGTGCGATGTCCGCAGCCATGGGAATAGTTTCTGTTTCTGTTTCCAAATTAGCCATTAAAATATCTTCTCTTATGGCAGTTTCAGCGCTGTTTTCTGATTGAATTTGGGTACTTAAAATATCTTCTTTAATAGCAGGTTCAGTGGTAGTTTTTGTGTCAGGATTAAGATGTGAAATATTGGCAGTTATCAGATTTTCCCTAGAAAAATCCAGAGGTTCAAAATCGGTAGTTAAAGAATGTTCTTCGTCTAGGGAATTTTCTGGCGGAGTTGTTGCTGGTTGGGAATCGGTAATTAAAGAATATTCGTCTAGGGAAGTTTCTGGTGGAGTTTCAGATGGTTGGGACTCGGTAATTAAAGAATATTCGTCTAGGGAAGTTTCTGGTGGAGTTTCAGATGGTTGGGAGTTTGACTCTAAAGTGGCAATTGTTTCTGGATGCTGAGTCAAAATTTGATTGTTTTCTGGTTGGTCACTCATAGGGATAAAATTATAGTATAAAGATGGCTGTTGAGTATTTTACGTTATTTGTGCGATCGGGGGCACTGAGATGATACGCCGATGCTCTTGAGAAAACAAGAAAATAGTTATGTTATACCAATTTTTTATGAGGCTGCATAGAATTCGATCCCCCCTAGCCCCCCTTAAGAAGGGGGGGACCGGAAGCTTTTTGAAGTCCCCCTTTTTCCCCCCTTGGGGGGTAGGGGGGGTGGGGGATGCGAGGGGGATCGAGATATGTGCAACTACCCATTATATTGGTATTATATCGTTTCCGGTTGTATCGCAAATGGACTAACAGATAAAGGCAGATGAATATGGAACATCTGCATTATATCAAATCCGTTGGTATCGGAATGATTTATCTCTCTCATCTTCATCGGTGAACTCTGTGGTCTCTGCGGTTTAATAATCTTAACACAAAAGTAAACGATATTACCCATTCGCACTTATTAATTATTAGGTAAAGACTGCCAAAAAGGTCGCTCTTCTCCTTTCCTAATAGTATTGGTAGCCGACTGCACATTCCCCCTAAGTTCTTGATAATACCTATCGTCAAGAAAACTAACATTGACACCAAAAGGTAGTAGTAATTGACGCAATTTTTCCTGAGTATAATCCTTACCGTCAATCAGCGCCCCACGGGGATTTGAGACTAACAAATTGCCATTAACAGGTACGGAATTGACCAGATTCGGCCACCAAGCATAACCGCTGTAGCCAAACATCGCCGGAATTTGGATGATTTGGTCATCTGTCAGTGAAAATTCTCTTTTTAACTTATCGATAATTGGATTAAGTTTTTGTGTTTGCAAATTGAGATTATGCTTAATTAAAGCTTGATTTTTCAAAGCAGCGCTGACTGTAATTTCATTGCTCAATCCACGATTTATCTTAACATCACCGTAACCTTTTCCTGCCAATTCTTCTAGGAGCTTAACTCCGGCTTCTGGACTGGCGATCGCCATTATATACTTTCCGGGAGTTGTACTGGGAATAAAATTGATGATTTCATCGACTTGGCGAGTCAACAGCCAAGAAGTATCAATATCCACCGCAGGCCCTTGAATTTGTTGAGCTTGAATAAAATCCAGTACCTCTGGATTAAAACTAGCATTCCCGGATTTACCGTAATAAATTCGACCCATGGGGTATCCAGGAATCGGCGGTGTTACTTGTAAATTTCCGTAGCCATCAGCCCACTGATTTGCTGATTCTAGATTGCGAGGTTGACCGATTTTGACTACGCTCAAATACTCATCGGGATTGGTTTTTTGGGGATAATTACCTAGGGCATTACTATTGTTTTGTAGGGCTACATTCAAATTGCGGGTTTGGGATTTTTCGGGAAATTGAACGTAGCCATTTTTCTGAATATCCTGCATCCAAGCTTTGTCTCCTTGGATGATTTTGACTTTAGCTCCTGTAGGTTCTACTGCTTGTTTGAGTTGGGAGATGAATTCGCTGTTTCCTGAGCCTCTGTCGCTGACTTGAACCTCTGTAACTGGTGTGATATTGGAGGGCATTATCCAAGGGGTAACGCCCATTTGGATTGTGGCTGAGGCTATTTCTTGACCATTATTGATGGCATTTGCTTTGAGATTAATCCGACCGCTCCAATTGCGATCGGCAAATTGTTTGGTTTCTACTCCTAAGACAATATTTTTGCTAAAAACTAGCGGTTTAGTACCTGATATGTCTACATTTTGCCAGCCATCGCCGGTCTTTTGAAAAACATTTATGTGAGGGCTAGCCAGGTTATCAGCCGTGATAAATACTTGAGAACCTTTGAAGTTTTCCGACATTTTTAAGTGAACTTGAGACAGCATTGCTGGGCGGCGTGGGGCGCTAACTTTGGTTTGTTGCCAAACTGGTATCTTGCGTCGATCGCCCAATTTGTCGTTAAATAGAACTAGGGTTCCCTTAGACAAAGACCATTGTTCTTTACCTGGTTCATCTTGGTCATTAATTTCGCCATCTCTGTTGGTATCTCCCGCAAAGAAGAAGTTGGATGGCGCTGAAGTGGGTAAAAGTGGGCTGGGATTTGGGGTGAGAGTTGCTTGAGGAGTTGGTGAAGTTTTTGCTAATTCTTCTTGGCGGGCTTGTTCTTGCTTTTCTCGTGCTTGTCTTTCTAATTCTTGGCGGGCTTGTTCTTGTTTTTCCAGCTCTTTTTTTGCTAATTCTTGGCGGGCTTGTTCTTGTTTTTCTCGTTCTTTCCGCACAATTTCTTGTTGTTCAAATTCTTGTCTTTCTCGTTCTTTCCGCACAATTTCTTGCTTTTCAAATTCTTGTCTTTCTAGTTCTTTCCGGGCTTGTTCTTTTTTCTCAATTTCTCTTCTGGCTAACTCTTGTTTTTCTTGTTCTTCTGCTAAGGCTTTTTGTACGTTCCGTGCAATTTGTAATTCGTAGGTAGCGACTGTTAGATTGCCTTGATATTCAATGGTTTTGTCTATCGCCCCACTAGCCAAAAAAGAATCGTGGGGAATTTGGCGCAGCGTTTTGATAGCGGACTGCCACAGACGTTGTGACTGTTCCCAACTAGCTGGAGAACTTTTGGCGGTGCGTCCGATGATGACGGCTTCACTGGCTATTTTAGCCGATTCATTCCAAGTGTTTTTGGCGGTTTCTTCGATTTGAATGCTACTGTTGACTTTGGCCAGTTGCAGAACTAAAGCTTCTGATTTTTGGCGCTGGATTTGGGGTTTCCAAGGTTCTGAGAAAAATGAGGTGCGATCGGGATTTTTGGCAATTTGGTCTAATTCTAGTTTAAGGCGATCGCGCAATTTGTAGAGTTCGGCAAGGGATTGGGGAGTTTCGGTGTCTGGCTGTCGCCCAGAGATTTGGAGTTGGTTGTTGAGGGAAGGTTGGGCGAGGGTTTGGGGGACTGCTACCCAGATGATACCGATGATGACACCGAAAGTATTGATAATGGCGATCGCAATATATTTAACCAAACGCATATAGTTTATCCTCAGACACCCCAATGATTTTACCTAATTTGGGGATAAATTGAGAATTTAATATCAGGTGGTTGGGGCGGGAAGGGCTATGGTTGAGACCGTCATAAAAGACTTACAGAACTTTTGATATCAAATTCGGTAGCATCTGAATTATTCATCTCTCTATTCTCTCACTCTGTGTCCTCTGCGTTCTCTGTGGTTACTCCCTTCCCACCCAAAGAATTTGTATTTTAATAAACCGCGAAGGCGCGTTCGGCGAAGCCGTTCCCGTAGGGTAGGACGCAAAGGAAGAGAAGAGAGAGTTTAATACAGGACGATGAAGAGAGGATTTTATATGACTATGTAGCCGGAAACAATATGAATGTTTCAGGTATGATGAAAAATCGCAGGTTGTCTCGTGCAATGGGGAGGATGTCAAAGAATATGTCTATTCACTATTTTAAAATTGATTTTTGCAGACGCTCGATCGCACAATGCAAACATTTAATTTCATAGACAATGCGATCTAGTTGTGTAGAAACAGGAGTTTGGTCCCGAACAGCTTGCCTCGTGGAAGTTACAGAAGTTGGATTTGCAGCTAACTCTGAGATGCGAGCGGTATGTAACTGTTCGATCCGATTGTGAATTGGTTGGAGATAAGTATCTAGGGCGGGTAAAGATTGGGGCGGCTCTCCCTGTTCCAAGGCATTTGCTAGGTTCTCCAAAATTTCGACAATGGCATCGTTAAATCCCTTGAGTTCTGCAAATTGATACTCGCCGCTAAATTTCCGCTGATGTTCCGCTAGAGTCGTAACTGAGCTAAAAAAAGCACGAATGTATAGCATTAGCATCATAATCGGTTCCACTTCTCCTCGAACGTGAAGGGGTTCGCTAAATAAGCGTTGAGCCGCTGCCGCAGCGTTCGCATTTTTCAATGCTGCTTGATGACGCAGGTTTTTAATAGTCTCAGTCGATGGTTCTGATTCTGGGTGGAGATAGCTGGCGGCAACTTGTTGAAAGTAAGCGAGATTGGCTCGCATAGTTGTTGCTAATTGTGCCGAGAGTTGCTGTCTTTCCCAACTGGGAAATAACAAATAGCTGCCGAGTAATGCTAAGGTGCCTCCAATTAAGCTATCGACAATGCGTAAAGCCCCGATTTCCCAGCCACCTTTACTGGTGAGATTGAGCAGCAATATGACGACGGGAGTCAGGAGTATAATGAAGATACCATAGCTGAGCGATCGCACTGACATCGCAGTAACTAACAGGACTAAGATACAGATTAATATTGCCACTGAATTGTGGATGAATGCGACTAGGGCAATACCAACTATGCCCCCTAAAGTAGTTCCCACAACCCGTTGCACCGTTCTTTCGGAGGTATCGCCAAAGCTGGGCTTCAAGGCAACTACAGCGGTGAGTGTCACCCAATAACCTGTAGGTACTTGCAATAGGGAAGCCAGTAATTGAGCAGTAGTTACTATCAGCGCCAGTCGCAAAGCATGACGAAATAGAACTGAATCAAACGTGAGATTATTCCGTAGGGTATCCAGGATGGAAGAACGCTCTGGCTGCATGGGGGGGTAAATGTCTGACTGCGGGATGCTGCGCCCTTTTGCTTGCTGTAAATCTGTGACAATCTCCACATCGCTATGAATCTGTTCTGCTAGGGCTTTGAGACTGCTACCAATCCGGGAACGAAGCGAATTTGGCTAGGGAGACGATAAACATAATTGATGTCACCAGACTCACCGTGGCCGCTGTCGTGCCAAACAGACCAGCTAAGCCCGCGATAAACATCACCAAAAAGGTGGTGGGAATCGCTAGCCAGAGGGTACTGCTAACTAGATTGGCGATGAGCAACGCCAGAGTTGTGCCAATGGTCGCTGCGAGCATTACAGTAGCTTTTTGGCGGTAGGCTCCACCCCCATCGACCATCCCGACAAACATGGCGGCCATGGCCGCGATGGCACTTGCAGCCGGATGACCGGTCATGAATCCCACTGCAATCGGCCCGCTGACTGCCAAAAGGGCGCGCAAGCCGTAGAGGATGTCCGGTTTACCAGGCTTGAGCTGAAACGGCTGCAACAGCCAGTTGAGAGATGGTGGGTGGGCAGATAGCATTACTTACGTTATTTCCTTTTCGGGCAAACTATATTGATAGCTATCTTCAAATCACATAAAATTCGCCATATTTGTTGCGTATGTACCGCAGAAATGGGTCGATACTTAAAGGAGAACCTGTAACTCTATCTAGCAATTCGACTGCGGTATATTTACGACCATGACTATATATATTTTGTTTGAGCCAATCATGGAGTACGGTAAAATTCCCCTGTTCTATTTCTACCGGAATTTCTGGATTGATTTTGACTGCGGTTTCATAGAATTGGGCGCTCATTAAATTACCAAGGGTGTAACCTTGGAACATACCGCCGATCGTCCCAACATACCAATGAACATCCTGCATTGCACCCTCGCTGTCGCTGGGGGGAACAATACCGAGGTCAGTTTTATAGCGACTGTTCCAGGCTTCGGGGAGGTCATGAACCGATAGTTTTCCCTCTACCATTGCCAATTCTAGGTCAAAGCGGATGGCTACGTGGAGGTTGTAGGTTACTTCGTCGGCGTCGGTGCGGATCAGCGATCGCCCGACTTTGTTAATGGCCTTATAAAATACGTCAATCGGCACCTGTCCCAACTGCCGCAAAAACACCCCTTGCAGTTGCGGGTAAAAACATTCCCAAAAGCCCCTACTGCGGCCGACTAAATTTTCCCAAAGCCGGGACTGGCTTTCATGAACACCAGAGGAAATGCCACCAGCTAGGAGTGTACCTTCAAATTCGGGGGAATTTCCCAATTCGTAAAGAGCGTGTCCCGCTTCGTGGATACTGCTAAAAAGAGCTTGATCCAGGTGGTCTTTGTAAACGCGGGTGGTGATCCGCACGTCGTCTATGGAGAAGTTGGTCATAAACGGGTGCAAGGTGGTATCTTGTCGTCCCCGTTGGAAGTCGTACCCCATACGTTCTACGACGGTGCGAGTAAATTCTAATTGCTGGGCTTCTGGGAAGTCTTGATGCAAGCAAGAGTCGTCAGCCGGGGGCTGGGAGGTGATGGCTTCGACTATGGGCACTAATTCTTGACGCAGTTGAGCGAACAAGGGTCGCAAAATGGATACTTTCATGCCGTAGTCGCTACGATCGATCAAGGGATCGGCAATATGTTCATATCCTGGGAAAAAGTCCGCGTATTGCCTGCTTAATTCTAGGGTTTTTTCCAGATATGGCTCGACGGCTGCAAAATTATTAGCCGCTTTCGCCGTAGCCCAGGCTTCGTAGCAGTCGGCTTGGTGGCGACATAGTTTGGCCATAAAGGTTGCCGGAACTCTGGCGGCGCGATCGTAATCTCTGCGGGCGACGCGAATCAGGCTGGCGGTATTGGAATCGTAGGGGAGGTTTTGTTCGTAGCCTCGTAAGTCTTCTAGCAGTTCCCCAATTTTAGGATCTGTAAATTTTTCGTGGGATATTTGTTTGAGGGTAGCTAATTGGCGACTCCGGGCGCTTGCACCTCTAACAGGCATATAGGTGGCTTGATCCCAGTGCAGCAGGGAAGAGGCTGATTCGATATCGATAATTTCGTTAAGACGGGCTGTGAGTTGACCGAATTTTGTTTCAGTTTTGTCTAGGGTTTGCATGATTGGGGTTAGCGGTACTTTTTGCCTACAAAGGTTGCAGTGCGGCATCTATATTAGTCAATCATTGCCTACCCTGAGTTAAAGCTAAAGACCGCACTTGTTCACGTATTGTATGCAATTTTGAGTCATTTTGGGAAAGTTTTAGGTATTTTTTCGGATTAAGTTCGATCGCCTTGGAGAGATTTTCTATTGCTTTGTCGATGATGCTTGCTACTACTGCGGGCTGATTTTTTGACTCTTGCGCTTGTTTTTCTAGGGCCCAGATGCAGGCTTTTTGATAGTAGAGGTTTGGATCGTCTGGTTTGAGTGCGATGATTCGATCGTAAGAGGCGATGGCTTCCGGGTATCGCTGGATTTTTTTGAGGGCTACGGCGCGGTTGTACCAGGCCTCGATGTTTTGCGGTTCTGTTTCTAGTGTTTTGTCCCAGGAGGCGATGGCTTCAGAGTAGCGTTGTAAATTTGCCAAGGCCAGGCCGCGGTTATACCAGGCTTCGCTATCGTCTGGTTTCAGGGCTAGGCCTTTGTCCCAGGAGTCTATGGCTTCTGCAAATTTTCCCATGTGGGCGATCGCCGTGCCGCGTTTGTTCCAAACTTCGGGGGAGTTGGGGCGCAGTTGGAGAGTTTTGTCGTAGGAGACAACGGCTTCTAGGTAGCGTTTGGTATCGGCTAAGGCTGTCCCGCGGTGATACCATGCTTGGTGTAGATCTGGTTTAAGTTCCAGAGCTCTGTCGTAGGCGGCGATCGCCATTTCGTTTTGTCCTGATTTTTTCAGAGCAAATGCCTTGTTGTACCAAGCTTCCCAGTAGTCGGATTTCAGGGCTAAGGCTTTGTCGTAGGAAGTGAGGGCTTCACAGTAGCGTTCCAAGTTAACTAAAGCGTTGCCCCGGTTCGACCAAGCTTCATGGTAATTTGGTTTAAATTGGATCGCTTTTTCGTAAGAGGCGATCGCCTCTGAAAGCCTGTTACACTTGCGCAGCACATTGCCCAGATTGTACAAAGCTTCTGGGTGATCGGGTTTAATTTTGATGGCTTCGTTGTAGGCGCAAATCGCTGTTTCTAGCTGTCCCAACTTTCTGAGGGCGACACCTTTGTTGTACCAAGCTTCCTGAAATTTGGGTTCTAGTTCGATCGCTTTTTCCCAAGATGCGATCGCCGCTTGCAAGCGTCCCATTTCTTCTAGGGCGTTACCTCGATCGTACCAGGTTTGAGGGTCTTGGGGATTCAGTTCTATGGATTTTGCCCCACGTTCGATCGGCTTTTCCATACTCGCTAATTTTTGCAAGGGATTTCACCTAATTTTTTGTAAAGTTGCGGTTTTTTTTTATATTAACTTTCATACTAGGATGATTTTTACCCTTCCCAGGGTTGAAACCTTAGTATTCTGGTAATTTTTGATCGGTTATGTTTTCCTCGTCAATGTTAGCGAGGCTTGTCGTGCCGGAGACACTTCCTTAGCTAAATAAAGATGTTTAATCTCCGGCGACAGAGCTACAGGCTCCAAAGCACCCGTAGGTGTCGTGACCCTGCTAACGTAGCCTAGTTAAAGGCTTAGACTGGCTACCTTGTCCACTTTTGTCCAGTGATTAGCGGATAGCTTTACATATACTCAAAAAAATTAAACCCGTCTATTATAGACTTAGCAGTCTTTAATGAATGTATAAATTAATACTTTAGTTTATAAATTACGCATAATTAAGCAAAGGGGCAGGACATCGGACTCAACTATAAACAGCCTCACCCAAGCTCGACTAGCCCCAACCCCAGGCAAATCTCTATCCTGGCATCAAGGCTGGAAACCGATGAGCGTCCGGGGTTTAGGCTTTCAGCTTGCTAGATGCTTTCGCAAAAACAGTCTTCGTGGCTGTCCGAACAGCCAACAACTCCAATCCCAATCCACCTGTTCTAAGCGATACCCTGCCTGATAATATAACTGTCTAGCCGCATGATTATTTTCCAAAACATGGAGGTAAACTTCCGAAAATCCCCACTCACGGGCAGTTTTTTCACAATTATTCAGTAGCTTTTGAGCCACACCTTGTCGCCGATACTCTGGGTGAACGGCGAGATTGGATAAATAAGGATAGTCAGAACTTGGGAATTGCCAAGCAAAGCGAGAACGCAGAGCTAGTTCTACCGTTCCAGCCATTAACTCTGACCTGTTGTCGAGAGCATTTTCTTCCCGCGAGACTAGCTCAGCAACCAGACAAATGTAATGTTCAGTTTTAGAACGCAGTCGATTTTTTAAATCTTCGTAAATACCTAAGCGTAATACTGGATAGACCCAGTGTACTACCCCCTCGCGGGAATGAAAGCTCGAAGCC